>CAYUZB010000020.1:0-36154 GCA_964449565.1 uncultured Granulosicoccaceae bacterium
ACGGGGCAAGGTGAATTAAAACGTACTGGGTGGGATCCGTTGTTCACCATCAACCATACGCTGGCGATGCTGCGTGACAACATCAAGCGACTGACGCGTCGAACGTGGTGTACGACAAAGCAGCAGAGCGCTTTGGAGGATGTCATCGCCATTTATGTGCACTTCCACAATAGTCGGCTCGTTTAACTGGGTCACCATCCAACAAGGAAAATTCAGGCCTGAATGACAAGTACTATTAAGCAACGTATCAACCACAGCCAAGTGGACCAGTTAGTGCTTCATGCATGCTTCGTATCGCCCAGCAAAGTTTCCTCAAAGTTTTTGAAAAACTTCTTGGCCAGACGCTTCGTTGTACCTTCCATCAGGCGGCTTCCCACCTGTGCCAATTTTCCCGTGACATCTATCGTCACATCATAAGCTAGCAATGTGTCGCTACCCTGTTCTGTCAGCGTCACAACTGCCCCACCGGTAGCAAAGCCTGCGATACCGGCATCGCCTTTGCCACTGAGTTGGAATTTTTCAGGGCCTTCTGATGGATCAAGCGTTACATCGCTATTAAAGCTTGCCTTGACAGGGCCAAACTTTACAACCACTGTCGCCTCCATCTGGGTATCACTGTGTTTGGTGATTTCCTCACAGCCCGGAATACTTTGCTGTAGAACCTCCGGATCGTTCAAAGCATTGAAAACCACGTCTCTCGGCAATGGGATCAGTACTTCTTCTTGTAACTCCATATTATTACTCTAGATCGTATTTTTAAGTAAATGGATTAACCAATGATTGGCTCGTTATAATTTCTAATGGCTGGCAAAACATTTATGGGA
This sequence comes from uncultured Granulosicoccaceae bacterium, assembly GCA_964449565.1. Classification (GTDB taxonomy): domain Bacteria; phylum Pseudomonadota; class Gammaproteobacteria; order Granulosicoccales; family Granulosicoccaceae; genus Granulosicoccus. The sequence goes on from CAYUZB010000020.1 coordinate 825, forward strand.
CTAAGTCGCATCCGTTGAAGTTCGGCGTAATTGAACCAACTCTGCCAGTATCGACAATGCAATCTCGTGTGGCGTAACACTGCCAATATCAAGGCCTGCTGGCCCCTTGATTCGCTGTAGCAGTTCTTGATCAAACGAATTTGATAAAAGCTTGTCTTTCAAGTACGCCGTTTTTCGTTGACTTCCGACAAATCCGATGCGTCGCGCCTGCACATTAAGCGCGGCAGTCAAAGCCTTGTAGTCGCCCGAGCCTTGGGTTGCGATAACGATATACCTATGCGTATGTTCTTGTGGCACATCATTCCAATCGCTATAGCATCGGATGTCATCATGAGAATCTTCAGTCGCGAGATCACCTACGACAGAGACACTGAAATCAAACAATCGCGCCAACTGACGCAATGATTCAGCGACCGGACTAACACCCGCGACAATAAGTTCTGGGTTTGCCAGAAATGGTTCTATGAATATTTCCATGGAGCCTTTACTGGGGCACATATTGCTGGCAACCCAGCGCCCATCTACGGACTCACCCTTGTCCAGCCCCTGTTCAGCAAGCACTTCGTCAGGATGGATGGATACGAAACGCGGCTCACCATCAATAATTGAACGTTTTGCCGCTTTGATGACCGCGCTACGTGCGCAGCCGCCACCTATCCAACCCTCCACGACACTACCTTCTTCATCGATGATGGCTTTGGCCCCAGGCTTTGCGGCAGTAACGGACAAGGTACGTACCACTGTAGCTACGGCAAAGCTATCCCCTTTACGCCTCAATTGCTGGACGGTATCGTTTATGTCAGGTAATCGATTCATAAACGTATGCTCTACAACTTCGCCAGATGAGGTTCAAGAGCAGCAAGACTTTCAAGCGTATTCGCCGCTTCAAACAGATCCAGATAAGGCAGTGCGGCGGCCATGCCTTGTGCAACCGGCGCGTAATCCTTCCACCCTTTAAGCGGATTCAACCATATGATGCGACAGCCACGCTTTTTCAGTCGTGACAAGGCTTTGGCAAGAATATCGGGCGGGTCAGTATCGTAACCATCGGAAAAGATAATGACGACACTCCGACCGGTAACAGTTTTGGAAGCATATTGTTCATTAAACGTATTAAGGTTAGCACCAATGCGTGTACCTCCACCAAATCCTTGAGCCATCAGAGACAAACGATTGATTGCACGTAGCGTATCTGTGTCGCGCATGACATCACTCACCCGCATCAAACTGGTATGAAACAGGTAAGCATCCGTTTTCTGTTCACGACTGACAAGCCCTTTCAGAAACGCAAGAAAAACACGCGAGTAAACCATCATCGAACCAGACACATCCAACAGTGCAACAATATTTACAGGTCGATCAGGTCGCTGTTGTTTAAACAATTTAATAGGTTCGCCACCTGTTGCAATGCTACTGCGCATGATACGCCGCATATTCAGTGCAACACCTCGCTGCGCAGCGCGCCGTCGTCGTGAGCGTCTATCACGCATGGCGTTGGCCAGGGTTTTGGCGACTTGTTCGGCGCGAGCCAGGGCATCGGGTGTCATCATTGCACGCAGATCCACCTTGTCAATATTGCGCATCCGTGAGCCGGTCAGCTTGCCTTCACCTCGATGTGATGACTCATCATCACCATCCCCATCATCGGCTTCATCAAGTTCCCCGGATGACCCGCTTGCTTCTGATTCGTCCAAGGCCTTGCTGAATGACTTCCTGGGCGATGAGCCGGGTATATCGGCTTGCTTGCGTACCGACAGTTTTTCATGTCCACCATTTAACCAATACGCATCGAACACTTCATCAAACTGAGAGAAGCTATCGAATTTACGTGCGCACACCGCTTTGCACGCTAAACGCACGTCGCGACTGCTGAGCGCATTGACAGACTCAAGAGCTCTGATGCTATGCCTGAACTCATCAATTCCAACGGCGATTCCATTGTCACGCAGATGAGCCATAAAGCCACCCATACGTTCACTAACGCCATCGGCAGAGCCAATGAACCGGGTCGCTTGCTTCACACCAGCTTGCCTGCTAGTCGCTGAGCGACTTCAGTTGGAATCTGCGCTTTGTCAGCCTGCGTTTTTAACAAGCACACCAATGATGAATGAAGCGTCACTGGATCATCGGTAATATCGGTCACCCCCATCCCTGACAAAGCCGCCCCCCAGTCAAGCATCTCGGCAACGCCCGGATTCTTCTCAAGATCCTCGCGACGCAAGGCCTGCACAAAGCCAACGATCTGTTCAGCCAATCGACTATCGATGCCCGGCTCACGCTTATGTAAAATAGCCAGCTCCATCGTTTGATCCGGATAATCAACATAGCTGTACAAACAACGCCTGCGCAATGCATCCGACAGATCTCGTGTACCGTTGGACGTCAAGACAACAATCGGCCTGGTTGTGGCAGCAATCGTACCCATCTCGGGGATGGAGATTTGGAAATCGGATAACAGCTCTAACAGATAAGCTTCAAATTCTTCATCTGCCCGATCCACTTCATCAATCAACAATACAGGTGTAACAGCCTGAGTAATCGATTCGAGTAAAGGCCGCTTCAGCAGATACTTATCCGAAAAGATCTGCTCTTCCAGTTGATCAATCGATAAATCGCGATCAGTAGCTGCTCGTACGCTTAGCAACTGACGCTGATAATTCCACTCATAGATCGCCGTGTTGGCATCCAGACCTTCATAACACTGAAGACGAATCAAGCGGCAGTCTCGCAATTGAGACAAGGCTTTGGCAACTTCGGTTTTACCCACACCCGCAGCACCTTCCAGCAACAAAGGGCGACCCAGCTTGATCGATAGGTGCAATGCCATCGCCAGTTCATCACTGGCGATATAGTCAAGTCCGCTCAGTTGTTCCTGCAATGACTGCCAACTTAGCTCACCATCCATGTGAGCTGACGCTTTTTACTGGCTGAGATGTCATGCGAAATTCAAGCATGTAAACCAAGGTCATTTGCCGTCTTCCAGATGCGCCAATGATCATGTGGCATATGGGTATGCGTCAGACCAAAGGCTCGAAATGCATCAATAACGGCATTGGAAAAAGCCGGCACCCCACCGACATTTGGGCTCTCCCCTACGCCTTTGGCACCAATGGGATGATGAGGGCTTGGCGTCTCGGTAAAGTCAGTGAGGTAATTAGGTGTTTCATACGCAGTTGGAATGAAAAAATCCATCAATGAACCCGTTTTGATATTGCCAAGATCATCGTAGGCAATCTCCTGTCCCAGCGCGATGGCAAGCGCTTCGGTCAAACCACCGTGCACCTGACCTTCAATAATCATCGGGTTAATGCGTGTGCCACAATCATCGAGTGCATAGAACTTGCGGATATCGGTGACACCCGTATCAACATCAATGTCCATGACGCAAACGTAAGCACCAAACGGGTAAGTCATGTTCGGTGGATCGTAATAGCTAACCGCTTCAAGCCCTGGCTCTACCCCGGGTATCGCTTGGTTATAAGAGGCATAAGCAACCTCCTTCATCGTCTTGAAACGTTCCGGGGCCCCCTTGACGACAAAGCGATCGATATCCCATTCGATATCGTTATCGTGAACCTCCAAAAGATAAGCCGCAATCATTTGAGCTTTTGCGCGTATCTTTCGACCAGCCATGGCGGTCGCGGCGCCAGCCACCGGCGTCGAGCGTGAGCCATAAGTGCCCAGACCATAAGGTGCTGTATCAGTATCACCTTCTTCGATGGTGATGTCGTCTGCTGAAATACCGATTTCAGATGCGAGTATCTGTGCAAAAGTGGTTGCATGTCCCTGCCCTTGTGAAATCGTACCCAGGCGAGCCAATGCAGAACCTGTGGGATGAATGCGTATTTCGCAACTGTCAAACATGCCCATACCAAGGATGTCGCAATTCTTGACTGGACCGGCACCCACAATTTCGGTGAAATGGCATAAGCCAATACCCATTAGCGTGCGCGTCTCTCCGGCTTTGAACGACTCGACCCTTGCCGCCTGTTCGTCACGCAAGCCTTTGTAGTCAACGGCATCCAGTGCTTTTTTCCAGGCCGTCTGATAATCGCCCGAATCATATTCCCAGCCTAAGGCAGACTGATAGGGAAACTGTTCGGTTTTGATAAAGTTTTTCATGCGAAGCTCTGCCGCATCCATATTGAGCTTGGTCGCGAGAACTTCAATCATGCGTTCAATAAAGTACGCAGCCTCGGTGACCCGGAACGAACAACGGTAAGCAACTCCACCGGGGGCCTTGTTGGTATAGATACCGTCGACGGCCAGATACGCTGTTTTGATATCGTAAGAACCCGTACAAATGTTCATGAAGCCAGCCGGGTATTTGGTGGGATCGGCACAGGCATCAAACGCACCGTGATCTGCCGTGGTATGACACCAGAGCCCGAGGATCTTGCCATCCTCAGTTGCAGCGATCTTGCCATCCATCCAGTAGTCACGCGCAAACGCGGTGGCGGCGAGATTTTCCATACGATCTTCAACCCACTTGACTGGCAAGCCTGTCACGATTGATGCGACGATGGAACACACATAGCCGGGATACACGCCCACCTTGTTACCAAAACCACCACCAATGTCTGGGGACACCACGCGGATGTTGTGCTCAGCTATGCCCGATAACAACGAAGCAACCGTACGCACAACATGCGGTGCCTGAAACGTACCGTACAAAGTCAATTTGCCGTTGACCTTGTCCATCGAGGCAACACTGCCACAGGGCTCCAGCGGACAGGGATGGGTGCGGTGGTAGTACACCATTTCTTCAGCAACCACCGGCGCGTTCGCCAGAATTTCATTGGTCGCATCCTTGTCACCTTGCTCCCATGTGAATATATGGTTGGGGTGGCGACGCGCGCCATGCGCACCTTCGGTCGCATCCGCGATGTCTTCACGCAGTACCGGTGCATCCGGTAGCTCAGCCTTAAATGGATCGACAAGTACGGGTAATTCCTCGTACTCTACTTTCACCAAGTCGATAGCATCGGCTGCGATATAGCGGCTTTCCGCAACCACAAAAGCCACTTCCTGGCCTTGGAAAAGCACTTTTCCGTCTGCCAGAACCATTTGTTTGTCGCCGGCAAGCGTGGGCATCCAGTGCAGGTTCAGTGGTTCAAGATCAGCGGCGGTCAAAACCGCCAACACCCCTGGTAGCGCCATTGCTTCCGAGGTATCAATCGATTTGACGTAAGCATGTGCATGCTGAGAACGGACAAAATCCCCGTACAACATACCGGGCAGTTTTATATCATCCAGATAGTTACCTCTGCCCTGAGTAAAGCGTGCATCTTCCACACGCTTTCGCGAAGTACCTAAACCTTTGAGCGACGCCTTGCGCTCTTCCATCGAGGGAGCAGAAGCACTCATGCGGCGGTCTCCTGTTCGTTATTGTTGATTATTTCAGCGGCCGACAATACGGCCTTGACGATGTTCTGATAACCGGTGCAACGGCACAGATTACCGGAGATGCCAAAGCGCACATCCGCTTCAGTCGGATTGGGGTTTTCTTTAAGTAAGCGATGGGCTCGCGTGATCATCCCCGGTGTGCAAAAACCGCATTGCAAACCATGATGCTCCTTGAATTGTTCCTGCAATACATGCAACTTGTCCGGATTCCCAAGCCCTTCAATGGTGGTAATTTCACTGCCCTCTGCCTGCACGGCAAAGACCGTACACGACTTGACGGATGCACCGTCAATCTCGACAGTACATGCACCACAGTGAGTCGTCTCACAACCGACATGCGGGCCGGTTATTTCCAGTTGTTCGCGTAGCACATGGACTAATAGTTCACGCGGCTCAACGCTGACGCTACGTGCCTCGCCATTTACGTCAAGAGTGATGTCTCTTTTATTCATGATGTAGTGTCCCTGTTTATCCCGTTATGCCAATGACCAGGCGCGATCAATCGCACGCTTGAGAATGATGGAAGCGGCGTGTTTTTTGAATTCGACCGGACCGCGGTTGTCGTCGACAGGTTCTATGACGGCAACACTCTCCTTGACTGCTTGCTCGATGCTATCGGCATCCATCGAACTACCAGTCAGTACCGCCGCGGCCGCGTCGCAGTAAATTGGCGTATCTGCCAGATTGGTCATGGCAATGGAAGCCTTGCTACAGGTTCCGTCGCCTGCTTTGGACAGCAACACGGCCGATGCCGCCGTTGCATAGTCACCGATCTTGCGTTTTTGCTTTTCGTAGGCATAGCCCCCGTGCCAGACCGGGAAAGATACCTCGGTCAGAATCTCCAGATCGTCTCTGGCAGTGAAATACGCAGCCTCATAGAATTCGCGCGCCGCGACAGTACGCTCACCGTCCGGACCCACGAGCGTGAAGCTTGCATCCAGACATTGCATCAGCGCGGGGTAGTCATTGCCCGGATCGCCATTGGCAACATTGCCGCCGATCGTGCCCTTGTACCGAATCTGTGGGTCGGCGACCTGCAAGGATGTTTCGGCGATGATCGGCGCCGCCGTCCGCAGGGCTGCGTCCTCAATCAGCGCGTGCTGGGTTGTCATGGCACCGATACGGACGGTTTCTCCGTCGATCCTGATGTACGCGAGATCAGTGATCTTGCGCAGGTCAATCAGATGCTCTGGCGTCGCCAGGCGGAGCTTCATCATCGGTATCAAACTATGCCCACCGGCGATCACTCGCGCATCGTCACCCAGATCGCTGAGAAGACCGACCGCGGCCGGCAAGCTCTCGGGAGCGTGGTATTCAAATTTGCCTGTAATCATTGGTTAGTCCTCGGATGCGGGGCGCGGAAAACGCCTGACGAACAACCTCTGACTATACCTAGGGTCGCAACTCTTGCTCGACAAATTCACAAATGGGTAACGACACGACACGAACGGCGATATACACGCACGAACGACGTACCGAGTAGCTACAAACCCAACTCCTGCACCAAATCACCCACCCGAGCACGACTGACAGGCACATTGCCCAACTGCGTGAATCCATCAAACTGACACACACCAGCATCGCGATTTTTCTCAAATCCCGTCACTGCCTGAATGTTGATCAGGTAACTACGATGAGAGCGATAGAACTGCGCACCACTGAGCCGTTTCTCCGCCTCGGAAATTGACCATGGGCAGAATTTCACACCATCGCGGGTGTAAAGCTGCGTGTACCGGCCATCAGCACGAATGGTCGCGACCTCATCGCTGGGAACGAAGATAATTCGCTTGTTCTCCTCGTACGGAATTTTGACGGGTGGGTAACCGGCAGCCCTTTCAGGTGCACTGCCAAGCGCCGACTCACTCGAACCTTCGGCCACTTTTTTGACAGACTCGCTCCTAACAACAGACACGCCTGCCTGCTCAACGGACGTTTTTTCAAACGGCGCGTCAATAGCGCGGTTACCACCAGAGGCGATACCCGCACTCCCAACAAAGCTGTTGGCTTCCGGAGTCACGGCAGGCGTCGTGTCCCGAGTCGCCGCTTTAGTCGCGGTGTTGGTCGTGGCGTCGCTCGCGCCGGTTGTAATCGCTGCGATTCCGGATCCGGTATTTGCTACACCCGCGTTGTCAGGCCTGGCAGCCGCATGGTTATCCTTTGGTACAAACGTCGACGCGGCAAGCAGAAACGATCCACTGATGACAAACGCAGCAACGGTGACCACGATGGCCAATACGTCTTGATCCAGCGCAAAGGTACGCTGCGTGTATTCTGGATCTATGCCGAATTGCGTGCCGAGCATGGCGGTGTGATGAACGACCACCACTGATAGCCCGAACATGAATCCGCCCTTGACAATATTGAGCCGAGAACGCAATCCGTAGGATATTCGTACCGCAGCTACCCCGGTGATCAGGGCAACTGCGATGGAGGCGACAATGGCAAGCTTGCTGAATTCGGGAATGACACCGCGCATGCCTAACATACCGACAAAATGCATGGCCACGATACCTACGCCCAAGGCAAGACCGGCGATATTCAATACTGTCTCGGTACGATCCCAAAAATGTAATAGCAACAGCGCAAAACCAACCACCAGCACGGCAATCAGACCGGAACTCAGTGTTTGCAGTAAATCATAGTGAATAGGCACGGAAAACCGCAGTGCAAGCATCGCCAGAAAATGCATGGACCAGATACCAATACCCAAGACAAACGCCGACATGACAACAACAGCCTTGCGCTTGGCTTCAGGTAGTTGGCGTAACTCGTTCATCATCGCCAATGCCGTGATGGACGCGACAATTGACACGGCAATCGATGCTAATGCCAAACCCAAACTATGTGTGTAGGTAATCAATTGCTTTCAAATCAAATCATAAGCTAACTGGCGTGCCGAACGTTATATACTGAATGTACAAATTTCCCATCCGAAAAAACAACCGCACTAATCTGACTGCGGTCTTCCCAAGGCAGTCGTGGCTACCTACTCATGATATTCGGCACCGTCGACATCCGCAACAGCGAAGGCTGCTATCTGGCTCATTCACTGCAAACTGCAGATGGACGAATCAGTAAGGGAACTTTTCTCACGCCCGACATTGTCGACCAAATTGCCGCCAGTGGCCTGACGTCGGTGCTCGTCGCCCGCCTGGGGCCTGACGATGTTCACGAAGACTCCGCCGCCCGGACACTGGCACAAGGCCTGGCCGGCAAGGGCGTGAAGCTATCCAGCGCTCGAACCGGGCGGGTGAACTTGCATGCGGAAACCGAAGGGCTGTGCCTGTTTGACGTACAAACCATTCAAAGTGCCAACGCTATTGATGAAGGCATAACGATCGCGACTATCGCGCCAAACCAATGGGTACCGCAAGGTCGCATGGTGGCTACGATAAAAATCATCCCGTATGCGGTAAATGATGACAGCCTGCAAAAGGTCGTTACGATTGTTGCCGGTTCTTCGCTATCAGTTTGTTCCGCGATAACGCATCGGGCCGCATTGATTCAAACACGACTGAATTCAACGCGCGAGCAGGTGCTGGACAAGACGCGTCGCATCACCGAAGATCGACTGACCCCACGTGCCGCTGAACTGATCAATGAACAACGATGCCAGCACACTGTCGACAGCCTCACGCCGATCATAAAAAGCACGCTGCAACTTGATGTCAATTGGCTGTTGATTGTTGGCGCGTCGGCGATAAGTGATCGTCGCGACGTCATACCAGAAGCGATCATTGCAGCTGGTGGTCACATTGATCGTTATGGCATTCCTGTTGATCCTGGCAATCTTCTATTGTTAGGCCGCGTTGGTGACGTCACCATCATAGGTCTGCCAGGTTGTTCCAGATCAGCTAAATACAATGGACTGGATATGGTCATGGATCGACTGGCCTGTGAAATTCCAATAACAAACGACTGGTTGAGTAGTTTATCCGTTGGTGGACTACTGGCTGAAATTGCTGACAGGCCAACGCCACGCATTGCGGCGAAACAAACGCAACAAGTCGGAGTCATCATTCTCGCAGCTGGATCGTCCCGCCGCGCAGGCAGCACCAATAAATTGTTGTTTGATTTGGGTGAGCACGCCATGGTGACAGAGGTGGCGCGCGTTGCTTGTGCCAGTCAGGCTGATCGTGTTATCGCCGTCACCGGTTTTGAACATTCACGTGTCGAGCAAGCATTGGCGTCAACGACTGCACAATGCCACTACAACAAAGCACATGCGTCTGGTATGGCAAGTTCGGTAATCGCCGGAGTCTCGTGCTTGACCGATTGCGATGCGGTTCTGGTCTGTCTTGGTGACATGCCACATGTAACGGCTGCGGTGATCAATCAGCTGATTGATGCGTTCAAGGCGAATCCGGACAAATCCATTGTGATACCCGTGTCTGATGGCCGTCGCGGCAATCCAGTGTTATTCGGAAAAGTATTTTTCGACACATTACTGACCCTTGAAGGCGATACCGGTGCCAAGTATCTCCTCAAACAATACCCGGATGAAATTCTCGAGGTCGCGGTCGAAGGTGACGGCATACTTTTGGACTACGATACCCAAAAGGAACTCGATACATTGATTTAAGGCGAGTATGCGTGCTCGTCGACGCACAAACTTACGACACGCCCACCGCTCGTTGCTACTGCCCTAGAACTACGCCTTCACGTCGTGGGTCAGCACCGCCCATCAATTGCCCGTCCGCAATAACAATGGCATGTAAACCAGAATTCAGACTCCTGACATTGACTTCGTAGCCTATGGCTTCGAGTTCACCTTGTAGCGCCTCTGCACCCGTGCCTTCTTCCAGATCGAAGGTTCCGAATCGATTGACAGCATGGGGCATGTTAATGGCCTCTTGCACGTTCATCCCCCAATCCAGATGAGCAATGATGGCCTGCGCCACATAGCCAATTATTCGACTTCCACCAGGTGAACCTACAATCATGTAAGGCTTACCCTCTTTCAATACAATGGTTGGAGACATCGATGAACGGGGTCGTTTACCTGGCTCTACTCGATTGGCAATCGGCACGCCATTGTTATGTGTAGCAAATGAGAAATCAGTCAATTCATTGTTGAGCAAGAAACCGCCACTCATCAATCGCGAACCAAATCCATTTTCGATCGTTGTGGTTATTGATACCGCGTTGCCATCAGCATCAACAATAGAAAAATGACTGGTGGATTTGAACTCGATACTTTCATCATCGGCAAGCAACATGGAGTGATCCCATTCAGGCTCACCCGCCGATACGGAATCCAATGCCTTTTCACCTACCAGCAATTCGGAACGCTGCTTGAGGTAGCCCGGACTCACCAACCCTTCAGTAGGCATAGGTACGAAGTCACTATCAGCCATATAACGACCCCGATCAGCAAATGCCAGGCGAGACGCATCGCCAATCAATCTCCAGCTATCCACCGACGTGGGTCCTAGCTCGCGCAAGTCATAGGGTTGCACCAATCCAAGTATTTGCCCGACCGTTAAGGCACCAGACGAAGGAGGCCCCATACCACACACAAGGTAATCCCTATAATTGATACAAACAGGATCGCGCTGCACTACCTTGTAATGCGCCAGGTCAGTAAAGGATAGAACTCCCGGGTTAGCTGCATTTCTTACCTTGTCAACAATTGCCAATGCAATAGGGCCAACATAAAACGCATTGGCCCCACCGATAGCAATTTTTTTCAAGGTTTCGGCATAGGCTTGGTTTTTAAGTACATACCCTACCGGATGTGGTTTGCCTTCAGCATCAAAGAAATAGGCTTTGGTATCAGGATGCACAGACAGGCGTTCAGTATCGTTCGCGATTGATTGATGTAGCCGATCAGACACTGCGAATCCGGACTCGGCAAGATCAATGGCAGGCTGAACAAGGCTGGGCCAAGGAAGCTTTCCATGTGCTTTGTGCGTCTCGTACATTAACTTGACGGTTCCCGGCGTACCAACAGATCGGCCACCAACAACAGCATCCCAGAATTTGAGCTTCTCACCCTCTTCGTCCTGGAACAACGTTGGCTTTGCTGTCATGGGTGCAGTCTCACGCCCATCATATGTGGTCACATGATCATCTTCTGCGTCGTAATAGACCAGGAAAGCACCACCACCGAGACCGGATGATTGCGGCTCAACAAGACCCAGCATGAATTGAGTAGCTACCATCGCATCAATAGCATTGCCACCACGTGCCAGCACGTCATGACCCGCCTGTGCAGCGTGAGGATTCGCCGCAGTAATCATGAAACGATCAGCAGTGATCATTGCCTTGGTCGACACACCGGTCGCAATCTCAGGCGCATACCCATCAGCAACGTCTTGTGCTGAAACCAAACTGAACCATAAAAAACATAAAACAAAGGTTACGCTGACGCTTGTCTTACTCATGTGAAACCCTCGCATGGTTGAAAAATCGATCAGTTAGTTTTACGTGCCTTTTTCAGAGATTGGCATCAATTGCGTATTCAGCATTCAATGGCTTCGAGTATTGAAAAAGAAGCTCAATACTGAGATTCATAACTCAACAATATCACAAAGCCAATTGGGCTAAGCGGTGAATTTCAACCACACATACACGCCGATCATCAAGAACCCACCAATCGCAAAAAAATCGGATTGCTTGCGATAACGTAAACCCTCTTCGGTCAAGGTATCTTTAGGTGCTCTGCTACCGGTGAACAATCGTTCAAACCATTGTCTCTCGGTCTTCGTAGTCACGAATGCCTGTGCGATTGCATGGGCTCGAATCGCCGCAACAAAAAGCGCGATGCTAACTATTAGTATCAAGGTGTCCATAAGCCCTCGATTCTATCAGGAGTAGCAGCATCAGATGAAAAACAGCAATAGAGTGCTATGAACTCGGCATACCATGCAACAACTGTGTATCACCTGGCGGGAATTCGGACACACGGATTTACCGGTTGAGTGTCAGCTAGTCAGTCAACGGGAAAAACCTATCGAAATCAAACGTCGAATTGCGATCGCTTTAAGCTCGCAGTCAATCAGCGATGGATATGATTTGACGATCGACCGAATTCCCTTTTATGAGACTGTTAGGACTTTGCTATTTCGCAGATAAAAAATCATCGACTTCCAACGACGAACATTGGAGCCTGAAAGTATCTATTTGCAATCACTATCGCACGGCATTACCGCTCATGATCGGCAATGATCAGTTCAAAAACCAAGGCCAATATTGGTTGCAACGCTTAGCGAAAAGTAGTAAAACACTACCCCTCTTCGGACGCTCCAAGCATTAGCTTCAACTACACTAGTGTTGACCAATCCAACCTTGACCACCAACCACACTCGAATGTCCACCCAAATTTGTAAATTTCTTCTGTGTTGGACAGCTATAGTCTTGAGTTTTAGCGCTGGGAATGTACTTGCAAACGAGACTCCCCCCGCGCCACGGAAAATCAATTCAGCACCAGATGGCTCATGGATAATTCAATATCAATACGGGTTTGCCTCGGATGCAGATTTTCTTCCAAGCCTGCTTTTTTTGCTCAATGAATCCGAGGAACGCTCAAAGCTCCATTCCTTCAGTATTGGAAAAAAAATATCAGATACCTTTTATGGTCGCGACTGGGATGTATCGCTACACCTTGGCATACAGTATTTCGACGAGCGTGGCATTCAGGGCGATATTGTCGGCACCACGGGTTACTGGCGACTTGCCAAGGAAACTTACGTGCCCTTTACACGTATCCCTATCAAACTGAGCCTCGCCCAAGGGCTCAGTTATGTGGATGATTTACCCGCCGCAGAAGTCAGAGATTTCGATCCGGACGAATCCAATGAACTTATGCATTATCTAGAATACAGCTTGCACTATTCTTTCAGAAACCAACTCGCCAGAAATAATTCAGTGTTTTCGCAATGGTTCCATGAGATCAATCTTGGATACACCATATTTCATCGTTCAAGCGTGTTTGGCCTATTTGCCGAAACAGGTGGTGGCATCAACTTCCCGGGCATTGCCGTTGAGTTTGTTCTGAAGTAAATATAAAAAACTGCAATCAAGTAACGCCAACAACTCGTTACCAGAGCAACTCAGGCCACTTCACGCAGTAACTGAGCTGGTGATACCGATAACGATCTGGCAACCCATATCGCGCCTGCGCCAAGGCATAGCACGGCAATTCCAAAGCCAACTCCGGTACCGGCCATCCAGGTTAACGGCCCGACAGGTAATTCAAGCCATCCAACGGCAACCAAAGTTCCGAGCACACTGCCTACGAGACTTGCGAACAAGGCAACAACGACACCCAGCAGAACGTACTCAATACCCAAGGCGTGCATCTGACTACCATGACGACTACCGATAGCATGCAGGACGGCTGCCTCCTGCAATTGACGCTGTCGATTGGCAGCAACAACACTAGCCAGAACCAATAAACTGGCTATCAAGCTGGTTACCGCTACCAACGATACCGCCAGTGCAGCAGCATTCAGGATGCGCCGCGCGGAAGCCAAGCCACGCGCCGTACGAATGGTAACAACCGCCGGAAATTCCAACGCGATAGCATTGGCGGCGGCCACATCTATAGGAATTCGTGCGTCGTCCTGACCCACTTTTTTGCGATCGCCGTTATTCAAACTTGAAACAGTAGAGGATGCCTCGTCGGAGACTCCATCCTGCCACGCAACCCCAACATGACGAGTGATAAACGAATCCAATACACCGGGACTAAAAAGTGCTTCGAACCAAAAGCGCGTTTCGAAGTTGCCCTGCGCATAGATCGCGGCGAGTTCCGCATCAATCGTTTCACCAAAAATCGTGAATGTCAGCCTGTCACCGACCTTAACACCAATCTGCCCCGCTTCTCGATCCTCCATCGCAACTAATGGTGGCCCCTGATAATCAGAAGCCCACAAGCTACCGGAGGTAGCTCGAACATTATCTACACGCTCAACACGGTAGCCGAGTTTGTGCTCGTCATTTGCTTCTAGCGCCTCGGTGGCATCGTCACGCGTGGATAAAGGCTTATCATTCACATGGGTCAAGCGCCCGAGAACCAGTGGCACGGTCTCCACATTGGTAACGCCTGGTGCATCGGACACCACTTCCCGGAAGGCATTGATGTCGCGATCCTGGATATCGTAAAAAGCCAACGCTGGCGAACGAGCGGGCACGGTACTATCGAGAAGACGCACCATCGACACGATGACGATAGTGGCAGCAACCAGCAAGGTTGACGCGATGCCCAGTGATAACAGCAGTGGGCGTAAAGGAGAGCCCGGTTGATCAAGACCAGCAAAGGCGCGTCGCGCGGCAAAATGCCTATCCAGACGCCCCGATTGCACCAGCCGCCTTGCAAACTTACGCATGACAACAACGACTCCTGAAAGTGCGAGATACAGAAGCACCATTGAAATGACAAACCCGATGCCGATAATGCGATCTGGCACCAGCGCAATGAGAGCAACCGCAGCTGCAACCGCAAGTGCTGCGCAGACAATCCGCGCACGAGTTGACAACGGCGTTCGTACATCGTGATCGGTATCGCCACGCAGTAGTTTTGCCGGTTCTGTCGACAAGCTTCTGGCAAGGTTGGGTGCTGCGAATGCAAGCGCCGCGAGTGTGCCGAAAGCCATGGAGATGAACGTTGGCCCCACTAAAAGAGTGGGTGAGGTCGCAACGGGAAGCCCACCGGCGAGGCTACGAGATAAAGCAAAGGCAATCGATGCGCCAAGTAGAGACGCAACTCCACTGGTTATCGCCGATACCAACAATACCTCTATAACCATGAAACGGGCACGCCAGACATCTCGTGCGCCGATGGCTGACAAGGTAGCGAGATCCTCTCGTCGAGAATGCAACCATGCGGCAACTCCATTGGCTACACCGAGCCCTCCCACCAGAAGCGTGGCTACCGCAATTAATAACAATACGGCCGCGACTTCGTTTAACCGTTCCGATACGCGATCATTACGGTCTTCGACGGTATTGACCTCTGCGGTACTGGTAGAAAAAGCGTCTCGCCAGGCGCGACGAAATGCATCTGTATCGCCATACACTCCCTTGTCAGGGTCGACCCCGGAGCCTTCAAGACGAACGCGATATTCGTAGTCAACCAGACTTGTCGGCGTTACAAGACCGGTCGCCTCCAGTGTCGCTTGCGAAACCAGCACCGGTGGCCCGCGAACATCTGCAGTCAGTGCGCGATCAGGTTGACCCCGTATCAGCGCACGCACAGTAAGCTTCGTATCGGCAACACTCACGGTGTCACCCACCACGAGACCCAGATCGATGGCCAGCACAGGATCGATCGCGGCACCGAAACCCTCTGTGGCATCCAGCAAGGTCATCGCTGGTTCAAACTGTACATCGCCATATAAGGGATAGTTTTCATCAACGCTTTGCAGCTCGACAACGGTGAATCCACCATCTTCACTGCCAAGCATGGTGCGTAGTTCGGTCAGTCGGGAAACCGTGCCACGATCACTGATCCAGGCAAGCGCTTTGCTGTCGAGTGGCTCACGCACATCGAGCTCGACATCACCACCAAACAGCTGCCGCTCCTCACCGGCGATTCCATCGCGGATCAACGCTAATAATCCGGTACAAGCCGCTATCAGCAAAACACCGAGAAACAGACTACTTGCCAGTAAATGAAGCGGCCGCGACCCTCGATTACCGACAAGATCCCGCCATAAAAAGCTCAGCACCGCAATTGCTCCTCAGCTGGCGTCGGGTAATGAGCGCTGATCAGTTTGTTGACGCTCGACTGGATGCAAACCACCTTCATGTAAACGTACTTGTTGCTGGCAACGTTCTGCCAGAGCGGGATCATGCGTCACCAGCACCAGCGTTGAGTCACTTTCTTCGTTCAGTGCGAATAGCATGTCGGCAACCGCAGCACCGGTTTGATTATCGAGATTACCTGTAGGCTCATCCGCGACCACCAAGGCGGGACGATGTATCAAGGCACGTGCGATAGCGACCCGCTGGCGCTCACCGCCAGACATGGCATTCGGATAGTGATCCATACGATGCTCAAGACCCACACGTTCCAGCAACTGTTCGGCCATTTCACGGGCGCCTGATCGACCTGCAATATCCAAAGGCAAAGCAACATTTTCACGAGCGGTCAAACTAGGTACAAGATGAAAGTTCTGAAAAACGATGCCTATTCGATCACGCCGAAGATCAGCTCGGGCGTCACTGGACAGCTTGTGAAGCGGCTCGCCATCGAATACCACCGAGCCACTATTTGGCGTTTCCAGCCCAGTCAGAATCAGAAGCAAAGATGTCTTCCCAGAGCCAGAAGGGCCAATGATAGCGAGACTCTGCCCTTGCTCAATGTCGAGCGAAGCCCCTGCCAATACAGGTACCGGCCGATTGCCCACCGTGTAGGCCAGGTGCACTTTATCGAGTGAAATCATGGCAATAAGACTGGGTTGTAGATCGGTGGTTCCGTAGCTTGGGAGAGCACCCTCGCAACCGATGTGAGCGTTACAATGCAAGGCTGAACAGGCTCCTATTCTATCTTGCCTATCAAATTTTTATTTTGTATTCCTTGAAATTTTCGCTACCAGCCATCCATAAAGAATCCAATCATGAAATACATTCTTGTCTTACTTGCCGTTATAGCACTTTGGTATATCGCGCAGCAGTTCTTGAACAGCGGCAAAGCAAAGGAGAATATTCAGCTGGGCCAGGAATTTCTGGAAAAAAACAGTCTATCTGACGGAGTGCAAAGCACACCCTCTGGACTGCAGTACAAGGTATTGCAGCAAGGAACTGGCAGCACTCACCCAACTGCTACTGACCGAGTCAAGGTCCATTATCACGGCACGCTAATCGACGGCACTGTGTTCGACAGCTCGGTTGACAGAGGTGAGCCGATCACTTTTGGTCTGAACCAAGTGATTCCAGGCTGGACAGAAGGCTTGCAACTTATGGTCGAAGGCGAAAAGACTCGGCTTTTCATTCCCAGCAAGCTGGCATATGGAAACCGTAACGCCGGCAAAATAAAACCGGGGTCTACACTGATATTTGATGTCGAGTTGCTCGGTATAAATGTCGACTAACGATACAAATCGATTACCGTATCTAGCAGCTTGCTACCGAATCGCCGTTATCGCCCCAGATCGCGCGCATAGCGGCTGCATGAAATTCATACTGAATGTGTTTCACAAAACCCAAGAACATTTTATTTCTAGATTGACTCTTCCAACGCCTTCACAACATTAGCTTCGCTGACACTATATTTTCATGTATTTATCAATCGAATACAGGTCATGCGCCCCCTGATAAGGCGATAAAGAACAGCATCAGGTGGCAAAGGATATGACCAAAACAAACCAACAGCGAACCATGCTTAAACTACTGGCCTTCCTACTGATACTCGCCCCACTACCGACTGCATTTGGTCAAGCAGCCGATGCATGCTCCAGCAACCCTTTACCAGGTGACTCTTGCTCGACAGACGGAGACCCGATCGGTACAGCTCCTGATGGGGCGCTGCCTGATACGGGCCTTGGCAACCCGATAGATCTTGTCACAGGTACAAAATCGCAATTCGAGAATGACTTTCGCATAGATGGCGCATTGCTCGGTTTTCAACGTCACTATGCCAGTACAAACTCCGATCACAATATACGCCTCGGTCACGGTTGGAGACATAGTTATTCCGTTCAGATAACTACTACGCCTGATGGGGGGCGCCAGATTATCGATGCTGCTGGGCGTCGACTCCTGTTTGATCCACCGCATGAACAATCACCAAAGGTTTATCAGGCACGTTTGCATTCTGATGGGCATATTATAGAAACAGACAAAGAATCAGAGCATATCTGGATCATTCCCGATGGTCGTCGTATGCGCTTTTATGGCTCATTTCTGGTTCGAATCAAGTGGCCGGGCCATCGCTTTTTATCACTACAGTACCGAAACCAGCGTATCGTCACAGTCACCGATGAAACCAACCGCGCATTGCAATTTGAATACACCCCGGGACAAGCAACCGGCTTACGTGGTTTTGACGAAACACCATTTACCGCACACGCGGGCCATCTTTCAGCCATCGTTCGTCCAGACGGACAACGCATCACCTATGACTATGACGAGAAAAACAATCTCACTCGTGTAAGATTTCCGGATGGCACCGTCAGGCAGTATCACTATGAGAACAATGCCTGGCCTAATCACCTGACTGGACTAACAGACAGAACCGGCAATCGCTACGCCAGCTGGACATACAATGAAGCCGGTATTGCCGTATCGTCTTCACACGCCAACAACATTGAGAAAGTCAGTCTTTCTATCGACGAACCGGAAGTAGTAGGCGATATCGGTATCACTACCGTCACCAATAGCGTTGGTGCGCAATCCACTTACTCCTGGCGTCGAGATCCGGACACGGGTGCGGGATTGCTGCTTGATGCATTAGGCCCAGGATGTGTTAGCTGCCCGATAACGGGTCGTCACTATACGTACGATGAGAAAAATCGACTGCAAAGTACAACGCATATCGGCGACGATGCAAAGCCTGTCAAACAACTCCTGTATACCTACGATGAACGTTCACGATTATCGCGCATCGATGAAGTCATATATGATTCCACGGGCACGGGCCATAAGGGTTTGCTTGAACGTTGGGAGTACGACGGTGATAGTCATCGCATAGCCTCAACTATCAGACCCAGCACGGTGACTGATAAAAGTGGCTACGATATCAACAATACTGGCGGTATAGAAAACACACAATATGAGCACCGACTTGACATAGAGTTTAATGATACGGAACTGCCCATCCAGCTTACCGAACGTGGATACTCCCCTGTTTATGATTTAGATACTGGCAATTTGACGGGTGTTCAACCTATAGAGCGATCTACACAACTTTACTATGAAGACGGAAAGTTGATCGAGATCGACGGTCCACGCACCGATGTCGATGACGTTACCCGCTGGGAATGGGATGCCAGCAACCGACTGGTTGCGATTCGTCCTGCCTTAAGTCCGACTATATCGATAAGTAAATTCGATAGTAATGGGGTTCCGTCGCTTATCAATCTAGGCACACATAAAACGTTTGAAATAATACGCAATAGTGAAGGGCGAATAACAAGCACGAAAAGCGAAGGGCAAACAATCACTTACACCCACGATCAGGAAGGACGCTTGAAAACCATCTCTGACATGGATGATCGAACGGTGTCTGTATCGCGGGACGCAGCAGGACGTATAACGGCGGTTACAGACGATATCGGCCGTATCACAACACTCATACAAGATAGTGAGAATCGGATTACCGAACGCAAACAACTCGGGATCGACGGTACCGTACTACGTTCTCTGACTTACGAATTTGATCTACATGGTCAATTGAACTCCACCACGGAGACGACAATCGACAGTGACGGCTTGCCACATCTGCCAAAGACAATTGAACGCATTGTGAGCCCTGACGGCCTCTTGCAAACATTTCTAAACCCAAGCAACAACCTAAGTAGCACAATCAATGTCGACCCTGTAAATCACACAACGACTATTACCGACCCTACCGGTGCCGTGACACGCATGTCACTTAGTAAAAATGGACAAAGCATCGCACTGACTGATGCACGAGAGAACACAACCAAGACGCCTGTTGATGACTTTGGACGATTGGTGATGCTTGATAGCCCCGACACAGGTCGAATGTCATACAGCTACGATAACGCCAGCAATCGTATCGCATCCGAACACCAGAATGGCTCTTTAGAATCCTACATATTTGATGCTGCGAATCGTGTTACAGAACAACGAAACGCTGATGGTATTTCACGTTGGAACTGGAACAGCGCGGACGGAACATTGCTTTCCGCAATCAATAGTGACTCGAAAGAACATTTCGAATACAACTCAGAAGCCAGACTTGTAACACATACTCGCGAAATCGACGGATATCGATTTGAAACGTTCTTTAATTATGACGCCCGGGGCCGCATCACAACCAAGACACTTCCTGACGGTCAGGTTCTTGAATACCACTACCACAATAGCGGCCCCAACCGTGGAACACTACGAACGATAAGTAAACGAAATTTCTTGGGCCTCTCACGCACAAATATTGTTGGAGAAATTGATCAGGAGCCACGTGATGGCACAAGTAGTTTTCTGTCAGCCAACGGCATACGAACTGAACAGCGCTTCGCCGCAAATGACCAAATCACTGAACTGATATTGACTGACACACTAAAACTGAAATACCAATATGACGAATTCAATCGTATTATTGGTATCGAGAGCAATGGCGCGGCCAAAAACTATGTCTATGAATCCGGGCGTCTTGCCTCAGTCATCTCACCCACCGATACATACCAATACAGTTACGATCACGTCGGAAATCGACTGTCAAAAAAGCATCTAAGCTATAACGGAACCATAGTTGAGGAAACATACCACTACGCCAGCCCAGGCAGTGGCAACAGACTACTGTCTACAGCCAATAAAACGACTGGCGAGAATACAAACTACCAATACGCGCACAACGATGGGGCGCCAGCTGCAATCGGGCTCTTTTCTTATAATTACAATGCCGACCAACGCCCAGTAGAAGTTCGCAATGCGGGTCGATTAATCGCCCGGTACACCTATAGTGCTTTTGGACAACGGATCAAAAAAATTGTGTATCCGTCTACAGGCAAACCGCAAGTTACTTACTTCCTATACGACGGAAATACATTGGTGGCTGAAGCGGGTGAATCAGGAACTATCCTGGCACAGTACATCTACGTCAAAAATCAACCAGTAGCAAAACTAGTCCAAGACAAGATTTTCAGCATCCACGGAGATCATCTTGGAACGCCACAGGCGATGACAGACGCTAACGGTCAATTAGTATGGCAAGCAGAATTTTCTCCCTTTGGCCGAGCCACTGTCAAAATCAAAAAAGAATCACTGGCGCTGCGCTTTCCCGGACAATACGAGGATGCCGAGACTGGCACCCATTACAACTACTATAGAGACTACAACCCGGATACTGGCCGCTACACAACGAGCGATCCAATAGGGCTTTCTGGAGGGATCAATACGTATATCTATGCGATGGCCTCACCGACCAACCTGATCGATCCTCTTGGGCTTGCTGTATTTGTTTTTGACAGAGACTTGGATGGGTTTTTCGTTGGTAAACACAAGTACTTGGTTCTAGTACCAGACGATCCAACACAGTTTCAAGGGAATTACACCATTGGCTCATACCGTTTTACTCTTCGCGACTTGGGTGATGGAACAATGGGCTTTGTGATTGGCGCACAAAACATAAACGGTCGACTTATTGCTCAGCCATTCAATGGCGCCGACACAGCCGCGACCGAACAACTCTACGACCCACCACCATTGTGGGATATACGACCGAACTTTAGCCCAAGACAAAGTGCGACACAAAATGCTTGTACAGCCTCTAATTCTCGGTCAGACACACAACTAATTAATGATATTCTTTCAGCATCTGCAAACTACGCAAACAACGAAGCCCTACTTAACATACCTTATCCGACAAATACGCAACAATTTGCCGCAGGTGATGGCTACGTAAATTCAAACAGTTGGGTCAACTCTATAATAGACCATGTCGGCTTGACAGTAGATCGCGGAGAAGATTGGCTTGGAGCTGATTTACTCAATGGCAATAGACTGGATTCAGGTTATTTTCAACAAGGCACTCCGGTTGATTCTCTAACCGCTCAGAATCGGGACACAGATAACGACGGCGATCTGGATGAGCAAGACGATGACGATGACGATGACGGCGTACTAGATATAATTGATGCGTTCCCCAGAGATTCAGCAAGACAATGACACACTTCACGAAATCTATAGTTATCACAGCCATTGCAGCAATAACCACTTCCTTAAGTGGCTGCAACAAGGATCTGGGCTGTACGCATTTAGTCAGCCTGTTCCCAGATGCTGGCTTGACAGAAGATGTTATTCATTGGGGCGGACGTTGGACTATTCTTGAGACAGCCGAATTTCACATAAGCACACAACGCCTGGAAAATAATACATACCATGTATACCCTTTTTCAAGAATTGTTTTTTTCGTAAGTGCGGATACACCTCGAACCATTGATATAAACACAATCAACCTGGAAGTATCAAACCAACAACTCGGGTCAGAGAAACTATCATTAACACAACTCAACCTGAACGTATGTTCCGACAATTTATGCAAAAACGGCGAACTTTCAGCTCCTTTGACATTCGAAGCATCTAAAAACCAGGGTATGTTTTTTCATTACCACGTTCCAGATGAATTTGCCAATACAACTGACACAGTAAATGTTGAATTGAAAATAAGTGGCCATGAAAACGACCAATTAAAAACTTGGAATATAAACTACTCGCTACACCCGGTTGAATTTAGATATAACTGCATTTTCGGCAAGGGGCACTTGCCAAGGCTCCTTGACACCTGATTCCGCAGGCCTTCTCATTTCGTCGGTACTTAGCATATAGTTGTTGCAACTGAACCTGCATAGCGAGCGAAAACTCGCAAGCAAAAACACGAATCACAATAAGCGAATAGCTATTTCGATAATTAGCTTGTCGGACATTTACATTGAACGACCTATAAATTCGAACTGATACCAGCATGCAAAAATGCGCACGAGATAGAACAAGCAATCGCAGTAACATTTAGCGATAGTCAGACTTTACACTGTCCCTTGCATCCCTTTGAAAGTGATACTGATTCTAACTCCAGCGGCGATGAGAAAGTTTGCAGCAAAAAATGCGAAGTAAACTCGCTTAAAGTATAAGATTGCAGAGCTCTCGTCCTCAAAGTACAAGCTGTCACCATATCCTTTAATCCGCTATCAATCAGGCTCACGACGGGCTCGTTCTCGCTAATTCACCTGATTTTCATCCACTTGATCACGTACCAGCGGAAACACTATCGCGTCATCCACCAATTGGTATAATCGAAGAGTTTCGGGATTACCACCTCCGGCGATCGGTTATCTCCGCATTCACCGACGAAATGTTATATATCAGGATCTGCTGTGACGATCGAGAATATTGATAAGCGCGTACGGGTTGAGCAGATATCGCTATTGCACTCACAGCTTCCGGTTGTGATCATCAGCAATCTTTTGACCTCCGCTGTTGTCGCCATTGCCTTACGTGGCTACCTAAACAAGCAAGCATTGGTAGCCTGGATTTCTCTCATCTTTATAATTGCCGTATATCGACTTTTTCATTGGCGACATTGGAAATCCATACCGATAACTGACGAGAACATCGGTAAGCAATCCCTGCATTTTAATTTGTTTTTCACTCTCTCAGGATCTCTATGGGGGGTGTTCGGCGTTCTCGCTGTCTTGCAAAACATCCCTCAGGTCAGTTTGGTCACCATTATGGTTCTAGGTGGTCTCGTTGCCAGTGCAACTGCATCTTTAGCCCACATCAGAGGCGCCTTCCTGGGCTTTATTATTCCATTTATAGTTCCCACCGCAATTGCGCTTACGACATTGAACGACACCTTGTACCAGTGGATCGCAACCTTGATAGTGCTGTACCTGGTTGTCAGCATTCTGTTTGCAAACAGATTTCGGACAACCATCATACAGTCCATCATGCTGCGTTTCGAGAATCAAGGATTGGTTGATCGATTAACCGAAGAAAAAGGACTGGCGGTTCAATCAATGAACATGGCGGAGCGAGCCAATAAATCGAAAACCCAGTTTCTGGCAGCCGCCAGCCATGATCTTCGTCAACCTCTATGCGCTCTGCGGCTATACACAGCCACGTTGCAAATGATGAAGAACGATAAAAAGCAACAAAGTGTCGCTAAAAATATCGACGCCTCAGTAACCGCTCTGGAGCAATTGTTTGACAGCCTGCTTGACGTATCAAAGCTCGATGCAGGTACATTACAGGTACAGCGTGAAAATTTCTTCCTGCGTACGATTCTCGACAGAATGAAAATAGAATTTGATGTTGTCGCCGAGGAGAAAGGGTTGACTTTCGACATGCAAACCGAGAATTACATAGTTGATTCGGACCAACAACTACTCGAAACATTGTTGCGGAATCTCATCAACAACGCTATTCGGTATACATCCAAAGGCCACGTCAAAATTCACACCACCGCTGTTAACGACTCTATAAAAATAGACGTTTGCGATACCGGTCGTGGCATAGCCATTGAAGATCAAGAATATATCTTTGAAGAATTTGTCCAACTTAACAACCCTGAGCGTGATCGTACAAAAGGTATCGGCCTGGGCCTGTCAATTGTCAAACGTTTATCAATACTGATGGATATAGATTTAAAAGTAGAATCAGAGCTCGATAAAGGATCCGTATTCAGTTTAATCATCCCTCGGGCAGATGAAATTAGCCAGACACCGCAAACTGTCATTCCAATTTCAGACAACAAAGACCTCTCAGGACTGTTTGTTCTTGTTATTGATGATGAAATCGCCATTCAAGAAGCAATGAGCAACATACTGGAAGAATGGGGGTGTCTTACTATTGCAGCAGGCTCTGCAGACGAGGCATTTGAAATCATGTCCGAAATTGACGAGCAACCAGATGTTGCTATTGTCGACCTTCGATTGCGAGGCGGTGAAAATGGCCTGCAAGTGATAGATGCTTTTCGCGAAGCGTTTAGCGAACCGTTCTCCAGTCTGATCTTGACCGGTGACATTGAAGCTAGCAGATTGAAAGAGGTTCATGCCAGTGGCTTGCCTATCATGCACAAACCTTGTGATACAGAGGCTCTCTTTGACTTTCTGAATAATGTCTCTCGAAACAAAAAACCAGCTCGATTAACTGAACAGTTACATTAGTAATAGTGAATTTTCGATAGGAATAAACTCACTGGCCGCATTTTTCAGAGAATTTGCCGTCAACGCGGCAACACCGTAAACCTCCACCCGCTTGCCTTTTTCATCACGGACTTTACGTGCAAGTAAATCAAAGTCGCCATCGCCAGAAACCAGAACAACGACATCGCTAGCGTCGACACACTCCATGATGTCGATGGTTATTCCAACATCCCAATCACCTTTAGCCGAACCGTCTGAGCGCTGTATATATGGCTTAAGTTTTACTTCGAAACCAATGGCCCGAAGTATATTCTGAAACTCCTGTTGCTTCGGATCGCCTCTGTCTATCGCATAGGCAACGGCCTTGGTGACTTTCCTGCCATAGGTCGCCTTTTGCCAGAACTTGTTGTAATCGTAGTTTTTTCCGAAAGCCTGCTTCGCTGTGTAGTAAACGTTCTGCACATCAACAAATATCGCCACTTTCTTCATCGGCAGAGTGTCATTATTACCATGAGCGAAAAACTATACTGCCAGTAAAGAAGAGAACATTCGAAAAGCCTGTCGAATGTTAAACCATGTATATCTAAAACGAACCCACGAGAAACGCTCCCGCAGGAGCGTTTCTCTTCAACAATCGCTGACTATCAGTTCACTTGACCACTAGCTTGCAGGAAATTCGCCATGCCCTGCACGTTCAACGGACGCCATTCTTCGTACTGCTGCCACTGCGCGTAGTCTTCCATCAAAACCTCCGATACCAGGTCGTCAGTTGACTTTCCGGCTTTAAGTCCGTCCAACACGGCGCTCTTGAGCTCTTCCATGTAAACACGAACATCGGTTGCATCAGCTTTGACACCTACACTGCCATGCGCAGGCGCAAATATATCGAAATCCAACGCTTCGACCGCCTTTATCTGGTTAATCCAGCCATCCAGATTAGCGCCTCCCATATTGCGCCACGGCAACCGCTTTGGCGAAGCTGCATCGGTAATAAAAGCGACATTTTCTGGTCGGACGACAACAGCGATAAGATCGTTGCCATGACCTTCACCCAACCAGGTAAGCTCCAGTGTTTTATCTCCGATTTGCATGGTTTCGTTCTGCTCAAAGCGTATATCAGGCGCGACCCCGTCTATCGCAGCAGGTGCATTAGCGTGGGCTACCACTGTGGCCGTACCGGTATAAACCAAACCACCGGATGCATGATCAAGGTGGCTGTGACTGTAAATCAAATGACTAACAGGCTTATCGGTCAATGTCTTCAATTCATCCCGCAACCAACTTGCCGCATCACTGTTGATCGGATCAACAACAACAACACCTTCGCCCGTCAAAACAACCAATGAATAGTGAAAATTGTTTTGAAAGCGGTAGACATCGCCAGCAACCTTCTCAATGGATCGCTTGGGGGCGTCCTGCGCTATTGCAACGCTGGTTATTCCAAGTGATACCGAGATAAGCAAACACTTCAAAAGACCTTTGTACATGACAACATCTCCTATTAATTATCAGTGTGGATCAGACTATGGCCCGTTTGCCCCTTAGTCATCAACCAAAATATCAACTGTTACTAGATAGCAATTGAGCTTCGATATCGGCATGAGGACTGACGTACCTTTCCAGTGCACGCAAGTGGCTCAGAAAAACCTCTATTTTTCAAGCTCCTGGACAACTGTATTGAATCTTCGACACATTGTCCATGATCATATCGCTGCCCAAGATCATCTCTAATCTGTCGCCTTGACACCAAGGTATAGCTTTGAAACAACTCAGATTATCCCAAGTACTTCGATTTTCACAATTTAACTGGATCAAACGCACATGCATCAGACTCTTGCAACGAGCGAAGTTCCTCGGCAGTTCAGAATCCATCGCCCATTTGCATATCACAACTGAGCTGGTCAAACAATCCAAGTACCGGACAAAGTCGCTCAGCGTAGCTATCGAGCACAGGCAGGCATTTTTGGGACCGAACGACGCGCCAGGCAGACAATACTTCATGAAGATAAATCTTGTGATCGGCTTGATGGCATCCGTCATGCACCGTAGGCTAATCTATAATTAAGTAAATCTGGGAACGGTACTTGGTAGTGGACAAAGAACGACAATTTGAAATCGAAATACAGGAATATCTGAACGCTGGAAAATCAGTAATCGCATCATCATCTTTCCAGACGCAAAGCATGCCACTGCTACATCTTATCTCGCGCTTTTGCCCTGATATCCCGATTTATTTTCTGGATACTGGCTATCACTTTCCAGAAACATTGCAGTATCGAGATGACGTTACCGAAGCACTAGGCCTTAATGTTGAGACATTGCGCTCAGCAATTCCAATGGTGCAACAAGTGACGAGTGATGGTCGACTATTGTTTACCTCAGATCCGGATCGCTGTTGCGCCTTCAACAAGACTCTTCCTATGGAGCGGGTACTTGCCGAACACGACATATGGATAACCGGAGTCAGGCGCGATCAGAGTAAAACCCGCGCCTCGATGTCAAAAGAGGCGCCAGGGCCATATGGCGTAAAGCGTTACCACCCGATGCTGGAATGGGATCGCAGTAGTATCTGGCGATACATCGCCCAGCATAAATTACCAAAACACCCATTACACGAACAAGGCTATATTTCTGTCGGGTGCAAACCGTGTACGGCCGCACCATCGCCTGATGGCATCGAACGCTCAGGCCGCTGGAGCGGCATGGCAAAAACTGAATGTGGACTACACACAGACCTGGCGAAATCCAAATGAACATTTTGATTACCGGTGGCGCTGGCTATATTGGCTATTCACTGATCAACGCACTTGCAAAACAGAGTACAGAAATTGAGAATATCGTCATTTACGATAATTTGTCCAAAAGCAACTACGCGATATTCTCAGGCAAGCAGTGCAATGCGCTCAATACGCGATTCATCCGGGCAGATATTCTCGATAACCGAAGCCTGGACAATGCATTGCGAGATATCGACACTGTCGTCCATCTGGCAGCCAGAGTCGACACACCCAACACTGACGCTGACGCGCATTCCTTCGACCAGATCAACAACTGGGGTTCTGCACAACTCGCTACAGCGATCGAGCAAGTTAGCAGCGTTTCCCGAGTAGTTTTTTTGTCATCGACGGCAATCTATGGTGAAGTCGAAGCTCCTGCTGACGAAAGTACCGCCCCGCGCCCATCTTCAGTGTATGGAACATCGAAACTACGTGCAGAAAGTCATTTCGAGCGTCTTGCCAATAAAATTCCGGTCTGTATTATTCGCTCGGGCAATGTTTACGGCTACAACCCTGCAGTACGCTACAACAGTGTCATCAACAAGATGGTGTTTGATGCGCAGTTTCAATCACGCATTCATATTGAGGGTAGCGGTGAGCAAACACGAGCTTTTATTCATGTAGACAAGATCGCCGCGGCAATTGTCGGTCTGATTACTCACGATCGCAGTCGGTCAGGTGTTTACAATTTTGCAGAACATAACTTTGCCATTACCGATATTGTTGATAATCTGGTCTCGGAATTTCCAGACCTTGAATACCTGAACGTGGATCAGGATATGAGAATGCGAAGTTTCAGCGTGCAGCTCCCACATCAACTGCAGGATCTTTTACCTCAAGTTAGTCCGGACTTCGGCACCGAAATTAATGACTTTGTCCAGCAGCTTGCCATCTGATCCTGACTGGCCCACTCTGCTCTGGAACATTCCTCATACATACTCTACCTGACACCGTAGTTGCGTTGCCAGTGATGACGCTGGCAGATGATATTGCGTTAGCACTAGCGAAAGCTAATGTCTTACTGCGTGCAGAGCCAGGTGCAGGCAAAAGTACCGGTTTACCCTTAGCCCTGCTTTTAAGCGGTGAAATAACCGGAAAAATCATTTTATTGGAGCCACGTCGCCTTGCGGCACGTTCAGTCGCCCAACGCCTGGCCGCTCATCTTGGCGAAAAAGTAGGGCAACGGGTTGGTCTACGGATGCGGGCCGAGACACGCGTATCTGAGCAAACGCAACTGACAGTCGTAACCGAAGGTGTTCTCAATCGACTTCTTCAAGAAGACCCGACCTTGGACGGAACTGGTTTGGTGATATTCGATGAATTCCATGAGCGAAGCCTGCACGCAGACTTTGGCTTGGCGCTGTGTCTTGAGGTACAACAAGCCTTGCGTGATGATCTCAGGCTGTTATTGATGTCTGCAACACTCGATGCCGATACCATTCACGCGCAACTGAACGATGTGCAAGCCTTTCATTGCTCCGTCCGCCAGCATCCCGTTGAAACCCAATGGATGGGTGAGAGCTCAGAGCCACTTGCACAAGGTATCGCTCGTTGTGTGCTCACCGCCATAGACAATCAAGAGGGGGATGTGCTGGTTTTCCTGCCGGGTGTTGCTGAGATCAATCGTGCTGCAAAAATTCTACAACCCAGACTGGGGGACACCACCGAACTACATCAACTACATAGCGGCACAAGTCTGGAAGCTCAACTCAAGGCCACCGCGCCCGCACGGAATGGACATCGGCGCGTCATTCTGGCAACTAGTCTGGCCGAGACCTCCATAACCATCGATGGCGTGCGTGTGGTGGTAGATTCGGGACTAGAGAGGCGCGGACGCATAGACCCGGCAACCGGTGCCCAACGCCTTGAAACCGTCATGGCCAGTCAGGCCAGTGCAACTCAACGCGCCGGTCGTGCTGGGCGTACAAGTGCTGGTGTTTGTTATCGTCTGTGGAGTGAGGGCGGACACAGCCGACGATCGGCTCACTGGCAACCTGAAATCTTTCGCGCCGACCTCGCGCCATTGTTGCTGGAGCTTGGCCTGTGGGGCGCAAGCGAACCCAAAGAACTACCATGGCTGGATGTTCCACCATCAGCAAGTATTGCAAGGGCAAAGACGTTACTGACACGATTAGGCTTGTGGAATGACAACAAGCTTACGCAATACGGACGGGAAGTTGCGGCGCTGCCTGTGCATCCGCGCTTCGGTCATATGCTTTGCTGGGCGGGCGCCGCCGGTGTTACCCAGGTTGCAGCGCGCTTGGCAGTAGTGTTGGAGGAGCAGATTCGTGGCGTTAACTCAGCTGATCTGGAACCCACATTACACACAACATTGCCATCAACATTGCAGCGCCGCGCAACGCAGTTAGAACGCTCTGTTAAAACTGACAAGACGCAGGACGACTCACCAACGGCTGCAGCCATACTGGCACAAGCCTATCCCGATTGGGTTGCTCAACGCCGCCCAGGGGATGCAGGCAACTTTCACCTCGCGTGTGGTGCAGGAGTTGTTATGAATAGCGAGGATGCTTTAGCCCACCAACAGTGGCTAAGCGTTGCCCAACTCGGCGGCGCTGGCACTCAACTTCGTATCTTTAAGGCGATGGCACTTGATATTGACGAACTTCAACGTGTCTCGCCCGAACTGTTTGATACCGTTGATCATGTGGATTGGGATGATAAACAACAACGTGTACTGGCAGAACATCGACTAATGATTGGTAACCTTGTTGTCAATACCAAGCCCATGCAAAACATCAGCAACGATGTCAAAGTAAAAGCCCTGCTCGCGGGTATTGGAAAGCTCGGCATTAGCTGCTTGCCATGGAATGACGATTGTCGAGAATGGCAGGCACGTGTAGCCCGCATGCGAAAACTCTCACCATCGGGATCAGGCAAAGACTGGCCTGACGTAGACGATGACGCGCTGCTGATTCATTTGGACGAATGGTTGACACCTTGGCTAAACGGTGTGGGCTCGATGAAGGCGCTCAAGCAACTGGATTTGTACAAGGCCCTTGACGCCATGCTTGACTATCGCCAACAAACGCTAATGAATGATTGGCTTCCCTTACGTTATACCGTACCCAGCGGTTCAAAGATTCGACTTCGTTACGCTCAAGCCGGAGAGCCTGTGTTATCAGTAAAGCTACAGGAACTACTAGGGTGTACCCAGAACCCCGTCATAGCGAATGGCAAAATCGTGCTCAAGATAGAGTTCTTGTCCCCTGCCCGACGACCGATACAAGTGACAACAGACTTGGTAAATTTCTGGAGTAACAGCTACGCGGCGGTCAGAAAGGATATGAAGGGACGATACCCCAAGCATGACTGGCCAGAAGACCCAATAACAGCAACGCCCACAGCTTTCGCGAAGCGCCGTAAGAAATCAGGATAAGCAAGTCAATGAAATCAGACGTTAATAAACTCCTGAAGAAAAACGCACAGCTCAATCATTTGGATGCCGCAAAAGTGATTAGCCACGTACAGCGCGAAAGCGGCGATTGGGTAATAAACACCTTGATGCTGGAAGGTTATGATGTGCCGTTCAAATATTCCAGAAAAGAAAAATATCGTAGTCTGACGGGCGGACAGGTCAATCTCACCTACTACGCGCAAACGGAAGAAGTTGCCGGCATTGAATTTGAGAGCATGAAGGTTGTGCGAATTCGTAGAAGCTAGCCCGAATCTCCCTAACCCACCTGAGAAGGAATGGCACTATCAAAATCAAGTTGCGTCACCGGGTGTTGCCACGCCTCCAGCACCTGCAATAAATCACTCGTACGGATTCGAGTGCTGTGAGTATTTCGGCAAGGGTGAAGATAGATCCACTGGTGCGCTAACAAGGTATTTTGAATAAACACCTCGACCTTGTTTTCATGGTCATTGAACACAGCCAAAGGTGACACTGAGCCGGGCACCACCCCTAAGTATTTCCCTAGTCGTTCAGTGCTGGCGAACGCAAATTGCCCACCCGGGAAATTCAAGCGATCCTTGAGCGCTCGAAGATCTACTCGGTGATCTTGCTCGACGACCAACAGAAACATTCGGCCCTTTTTGTTACGTAAGAACAGATTTTTTGTATGCACACCGGGCAAGTCAAATACGACCTGCTGTGACTGCTCTACGGTGTACAGCGGCTCATGAGTAATCGTGGTGTGTTCAATCCCATGCTCGTCGAGAGCCGCGAGTAATTGATCTACCGTCGCAGCGGGGTCACCATTATTAAGAACGATAGACTCTGGATTTGGTCGGTCTGCATGACTCATGCTGTAATTTTAACATTGCAAGCATGATAATCGCCGCGATGGAATACTGCGATCAACGCCCCGAAACAGTGCCGTATTGCACAGCAGTGTTTCGGGGCTGCAAACTACAGACGCCGGGGCGCCATTGACGGGATAAAAAATGCGTTTATAAAAAACTATACTCGAGACGACAGACTACTTACTCGTGCGATGCGATAAGCCCATCAAATTTTTCATCAGCGGTCTTTATATAACCTGCAATGTCAGAGCGCCATTTGTTCTGCAGTTTTTTATTGAAATTCAAATACAACTTGCCATCGACAATATCCCAGAGATCCCCTTCGATTTTTACCAAATTGTCCACGGCTATGCCATAGGCACAATAGCCACCATACTGAGGTGCATAGGCTTCAGGGTCTGCGGTGAATAGATCGAGATGCTCCTGCTTTGAAAAATGCCAAGTAGCACCATTCCAATCAGTGGCGATAGAGGGTTTACCTTTAACTGCTTTACCTTCAGTAAAGTACGCTACGGTATCAAAACCACGAATCGCAATACCGTTAGGCTTGTAGCCAAAAAAACCAGATTTCTCCAGCGTGTTTATAGGCTCCGCAGCGAAGGCAGATGTTGTCGCAGCGAGAAACAGTGTGAATGCAACTAGAATATTTGAAATAAATTTCATTGTTAGTCACCCGGTGATGGCTGAATTTTAGTCATTGAAATTAGCGGACATTGTAGCGGCACTCATTGCGAAGGCGCCCGGCCAATGCGCGTACCAAGATATAGAACGCATGGAGGCCCGGAAGTTCTCTCCAATTTCATACCGAAAAGTGAGAATGAGTTCAAAGTATACCCCCGATCCAAGTTCATCCGTAACGCCTACCCAAACGGACACTGCAGTGTGATCATTTTCTGACGTCCTGAAAATTCTGACGTTCCTAACAAAATTGGGTCGAAGCAGACTACTCACTGACTGCGAGATCGTCAGTGTAGTTTTCCGCATTCACAGCCTCTATGCCTGTTCCTAGCCCATTACCACGGCACTGCCTGGGCAAGTATTGGTTGACGAGGTTAGTGCGGTTAAGCCCAAAAACAATGAGTCGAGAATCAGCATCCTGATTGCCGCAAACCCACGTGATATAGGGTCCGTTTGGCTCAGCCTTAAGCACTGCAGGTCGAATGCTTAACACTTTTTCGAGAGATTCCGGGCCACTCTTTTTCAACGTGATGTGAATCGCCCCGTATTGAACCTCAATATGGTCAGTTTCAATTCCAGACAGAACGTCGGGCGGGGGTAAGCCGGCATCCTGATTGTCGATTGGAAATTTTCCCTCATACTGGAAATGCTCCATTACGGCCATTTTAGGCCGAGGTAACATCGCGAAAGCCGCTATCACTTTTTCAGTATGCATTTGCTTCACGCGACGCGCCGTCATTTGCTTGGCCCAAATGCCAGCGAGGATGGCCGAGATCGACACAACCACCATCAGCTCAACCAGCGTCACTCCTAGCATTCTTCGCTTCATGTTAAAACCAACCCGACTCTGCCTGTTTCCTTTGATGGAGCGGCCGCAGAACAGAACCCGGCAACGATTGCGCTTTCGTATGCGAGGTCGGTAGTCGTTGATGACGACGAAATGTGACGAGTTTCTGATGTTACTGAGCGGATGCCCACGCCCACATGCGCTGATGGCGGCTTGTCACCTCGCAAGGACCCTGACGCGTTCCATGGCGCAGTATCATCGGTCGACGGCTGGGGCAGTAGAATCTCTGCCGGCCCGGTAATGGCTCAGCTGAGCCTTGCTGATTAGGCTGTTGGCCTTATTGGCAAACAGATTAGCACCAGAGGCCTTTAATACTAATACGTTGAACTACGATCATCTGAATCTGTCAGCTATTGTGTGCATGAGTCCGGTGCTTGCCACTATATGATGATTGATTTGTCTTCTTAATCGGTATTTGTTTCAATGGCAGTGTAGGTTGAGCCGGAAATCAGTATCCATTGTCGCACCATCAAAAGTCGCGAAATCAGTGGCGTTCTATTTCTACTTCTACAACCGTTTAATTTTAATGAGGCAGCTATGAAACGTTTTTCCTTCGCTCTTTTATCAATGTTACTTCTTCCAGTCAGTGCGTATGCAGCGGATAGTTTCGAAGCCGAGATTGTCAGCAAATCCGGTGAGGTTATTGGTTCATTGCAACTCCGGCAGGGTTCCCAGGGAGTGGTCATTAACATCAAGGCAGAAAACCTTCCAGCAGGCTATCACGGCATGCATTTTCACGCTGTGGCCGCCTGTGACCACGAAGGGGGTTTTAAATCTGCCAAGGGTCACGTCGATCCTGATAAAAAGCCACACGGTTTCCTGAATGCGGAAGGCCCTCACGAAGGCAATCTGCCAAACCTGATCGTAAGAGACGATGGAACCGTTGAAGTTGAAATGTACAGCAGCCTGGTGAGCTTAACCGAGGGTCGAGCCAACCTGCTGGATGAAGACGGTTCATCGCTGATTATCCATGAGAACATTGACGACCACACGAGCCAGCCTATCGGCGGGGCTGGTGGGCGAATAGCCTGTGCAGTTATAGCGAAGAAGTAGGCTGCCCACGTTAGCGCAATAGGATGTATTTGCGGGTTCAGTGTTCTAGTGTAGAAACCGGTTTACAATTGCGC
The DNA here is from genome assembly GCA_964449565.1 of uncultured Granulosicoccaceae bacterium. Taxonomy (GTDB): domain Bacteria; phylum Pseudomonadota; class Gammaproteobacteria; order Granulosicoccales; family Granulosicoccaceae; genus Granulosicoccus. The sequence continues at coordinate 35,698 of CAYUZB010000020.1, forward strand.
TGAGCTCGCTATTTGAAAATTATTGGCAGTTCACCGTTGGGGGAACTGCCCTTTGCTTCCACGTGACACAAGTTCGCTAATCGGGAATCGCCTCCCAAATGGGCATTAGCGTTTTTGTTGTAATTTGAATTGGAGACAAGTTGGACATTTATGGGAGCTCTTTTCCGTGATTTTTGTAGCGTGAAGCAAGAGCACCAGCTGCACCGTCCGACGACAAAAGGAAATAAAATAAGTGAGCCAGAGGGCGCGAGTACTCGTCCAACCGACACCCGCCCGAAAACAGCTCGATAAACTAGAAAAAAGCACTATTGAAGGACAAAGAAACGGTATTTCGGTCAAAAAATGAGTTTTTGTCTGTTTCGGAGCTAGGTTTCCAGCCACAATGCCTGCCGTCACAAACAAGAGTTCTTCGTTGATAGAACAAAAGTACCAATAATATGTCCTATACCCCCACATG
>CAYUZB010000020.1:36254-42923 GCA_964449565.1 uncultured Granulosicoccaceae bacterium
AATATGTCCTATACCCCCACATGCAAACACTCGAAACCACAGCCCTGCTGCCCACCCGCTCAAAACTCGCGGCAATTGGGCTTCTAACATCCCTGTTCCTACTCACTCTGCTGCTTAGGTTTCCGGGTAAGCCTTCTCAGCTCATTGCGGATCATTGGCTTTATCTCCCCCTGGAAGCCCCATTGACCGTATTAATCTTGCTGATTCTAAGGGGCAAGGCATTTGCCGCAGCGCGACTTTTCCTGATTGGGTTCATATCGCTGCTGCTACTGCTGCGCGTAGGAGACCTGATATCGCGAACCGCTTTCGGGCGAGCCTTCAACCCGATAGCGGAATGGCATCTGGTGACACAGGGGTGGTCATTGACTGCAAAGACGATAGGCAAGGGCGAAGCTCTGGCATTGGCGGGCGGCAGTGTGATCCTGCTCCTATTGGTCGCAGTGTTTTTGTATCGTGGTTTAGGGCAACTTGCTCACCTGTCCAAACAATCACACCGACGGGCGCTGGCTGCTTCCGCATTGGTCACGATTATCGGGGCTGGGGTGATGGGGTTGGAAACCCTGCATAAAAAAAATTATCGGGTTGGAATGGTCAGCTTCGATGAACTTAGCTCTCGCATCGAATACAGCTACAAGAAGATAAAAGACCAGGCAGAATTTACCAAACTTATGGCGACCGACCCCATTGCAGACTCCGAACCTCGGTTCGCTGCTCTGCAGGGACGAGATGTCATCATTTTATTTGTTGAGTCCTACGGTCGCACGTTTATCGACAGCGAGCGGTTTGCTGACAAAGCCGATGCTCGACTGAAATCGGTTGAGTCAGAAATTCTTGATGCCGGTTTATCAGTCAAAAGCGCGTGGATTGATTCCCCTATTCGCGGCGGGCGAAGTTGGCTGGCTCATGCGACGGTATCATCCGGCCTGCCATTAACAGACCATGCGCGCTTTGATCGACTGATTACATCCGATCGCAAATCCTTACCGGATTTGTTCAGCGAAGCGGGCTGGGAAACTTCCGTGCTTCTGCCGGTTGTCAAAGGCGTCAAGTGGGTAGAAGGTGAATGGTACAACGTGGACCGCTTTTACGATCGCGACGCACTGGAATATCAAGGGAAAGGATTCGGCTATGTCACCATGCCGGATCAATACACCTTAACCGCGTTTGAAAATAAAGTTCGCGCTACGGCAGATCGCCCATTGATGGCACATATCGGCCTAATGGATTCTCACGCGCCATGGGGGCCACTACCTGTTCATCAGCCTTGGGACAAAATCGGCGATGGCAGTGTGTTCGATGGCACGCAACGATACGGAAAAAGGCACAGCTGGGCAAACCCGGCGCCAGTGCGCATCGCTTACGGAGAGTCCCTGGATAAAAACCTTAAACTCATCGGTGAATACCTTGCCCGATTTGCCGACGATGCGCTGTTTATCGTTGTCGGTGATCATCAACCTGCCAGTGTCATCGATGGCTGGGCGCCTTCATCCGAAGTGCCCATGCATGTAATCTCTGCCGACCCGGCTCTGTTGGAAAGACTACCGGCGCTGAATTTTAATGACGGTATGCGCCCTTTGGCGGATGCCGAAGCCCTTCCCATGCAATCTGTTCGCGGCATGCTGTCAACCGTTTATGAAGATCCATTGACCTCGTTTGAAACTTCTCGTAGATAATTGAATCTGATAACTCAAGTCAGGTGAAAGTTACCATTAGAACTACAAGCTACTAATAATTAACAACAATTTACGTTTCGACCCGTGTCTAAATTCGACAAAACATCAACGATAATATTCGTCGTAATGGGCGTTGTAATGGTGTTGCTCGTCTCATTTTTGAACCGACCAGTCACGGTGCCTGCGTGGCCGGAAACCGTGAGCGGTATGTCCTTCTCGCCCTTTCGGGTCAATCAGACACCACAAGACATTACAAGTTTTCCCAATGAAGAAGAAGTGCTGGAAGACTTGAAGCTCGTCGATGAGCGCGTCGATGCGATACGCACCTATTCGGTTGAAGGAATATTAGGGGATATACCTCGCCTGGCGACGCAAACCGATCTCGACGTTGTTGTGGGTGTTTGGTTAAGTTCGGACGCAAGACGCAACCAGCAAGAACTGAAACGCTTGGCAAAGATCGTCCCCACTTTCAATTCTCAAGTGAAAAGCATTGTGGTTGGCAATGAGGTGCTACTGCGCAAAGAGCTCACCGCTTTTGAGATAGTCAACTTCATCCAACGAGTAAGACGCATCGTCGGTGACAACATCCCCATAACAGTGGCCGAAACCTGGGACATCTGGTTGGACAATCCGGCATTGTCTCAACATGTGGATTTTATAACCGCTCATGTACTGCCCTACTGGGAAGGTATCTCGGCGCAGGCTGCACCAGAATATGTGATAAGCCGATACCGGGAATTGCAACAAACCTTCCCCGACAAACCCATATTACTGGGGGAAGTTGGATGGCCAAGCGCGGGGCGACAGCGTCGCGATGCGGTTCCGTCCCAATTTAACCAAACCTGGTTCATGCGTCATTTTATCGATTTGGCACACGCAGAAAAAGCCCAATACTTCGCCATGGAAGCCTTTGATCAACCCTGGAAAATTCACGAGGGCGAAGTCGGTCGTTACTGGGGAATTTACAATGCTTCGCGTCAACCGAAACAGACCTTTGAAAATCTCTCCATCAGTCCAGTAAATGCCTGGATACCTATGGTAATTGCTACCAACTTCATCGCAGGTTTACTGACTATCATCATGCTACGTGATGGCAGCGCTCTTCGCGCCCGTGGCAAAGCGTTTCTGGTGGCAGTCTCCTTCAGCATTTCCGGTTTCTTTGTCTGGCAACTGGAAGGCTATCTAAGTCAGTATCTGGTAGGTCCGGAGATAGTGATAGCCTTATTGTTGTTAGTCTGTGTATGCGCAGTCGCTACCGCACTTGCCATAGAAGCACACGAATGGGCTGAAACCTTATGGCGAAAAAAGCGCCTCACAAACACACCCAAACCTTCAGCATCACTTCACTCATTACAAACAGAATCAACGGACGTTCCCATACTAGGGACATCGCCCAAAGTCTCCATTCACGTACCCATTCACAATGAACCGCCTTCATTGGTAATCAAAACATTGCAAGCTTTGCAACGCTTGGAATACCCAAATTATGAAGTGCTTGTAATAGATAACAACACCGATAGTGAAGAGACCTGGATGCCAGTGTATCGATGGTGTGAAGAACAAGGCTCTCTCTTTCACTTCCATCACGTTAAATCATTGGCAGGCTTCAAGGCTGGAGCGCTGAACTATGCCCTTGAACACACCGCAGTAGATGCGGAAGTGATCGCTGTGATTGATAGTGACTACATGGTCAAATCTGATTGGTTGTCTGATTGCATACCGTTGTTCGACGATACAGATATCGCTGTCGTGCAAGCACCACAGGACTATCGCGATGCAGATGAGAACCTGTTCAAGTCTATGCTCTATTGCGAATACGCTGGTTTTTTTGGCATTGGCATGATCAACCGAAACGCGCGAAACGCCATTATTCAGCACGGCACCATGACGTTGGTTCGTCGCAGTGCGTTACAGGAAGTCGACGGCTGGTCACAATGGTGCATTACAGAAGATGCCGAGCTGGGCTTGAAGATTCTGGAATCCGGGCATCGAGCGGTTTACGTCCCTACGTCTTATGGCCGCGGCCTGATGCCTGATACCTTTCATGATTATCGAATGCAGCGCTTTCGCTGGGCATACGGCTCGATGCGAATATTACGCAAGCATGCGAGTCAACTTGGTGTATTTACTCGATCGAATCTCACAGCGGGCCAACGTTTTCATTTCCTGGCAGGATGGCTACCCTGGCTTTCCGATGCCTTGAGCTTGTTGTTCAACTTGTTTGCCATTGGCTTTTCAATCGCGCTCATCATGGCACCTCACCTCATAACACCACCTGCGGCACTGTTCAGTGCACTACCGCTTGCGTTCTTCGGCTTCAAACTATGCAAGATGCTGATGTTATACCGCTATCGCTTAAAGGCAGGATTAAGACAAAGCTTTGCTGCCGCGATAGCCGGATTAGCGGTTTCGCATACGATTGCTCGGGCCATGTTTGCAGGTATGCTTGACAACAATGTTGGTTTTTTCCGAACCCCGAAGCAAGCTGATGCTCACTCTGTTTTCAGAGCGTTTCGCGCAGCGAGAGAAGAAACTTTACTAGCCATCGCGCTTCTTCTCTCTGCCGGTGCCATCAGCCTTCGTGACGACACCTATCTTGCCGACACACGTCTCTGGATAGCACTTCTTTGCGTACAAAGTGTGCCTTATGTGTCATCCGTCTTGTTGTCAATGGTAAGTTCAATGCAAAACATCTCGGCGTCATTGATACTCAACAATAGCCAGCCAATGGCTGAGAAAGGCCAAGCCTTTCAGATGGGACTCAATGCCGGCCAAACAGCTCACCCCAGTAGTGTATCGGCGGCAACTCGTGTGTCCGGGCCTGTGCAAGGCTCGATCGTCGCGGATCAGGAACCCTAGCCCTAGCAAAGCCAAGGGCCAAAAGTGCCAAAAGTGCCAAAAGTGCCAAAAGTGCCCAAGAGCGATTTTTTTGACTCATCGATAACGGCACGCGGTACAAACTGCTTTTGCTCGAAATGAGCAGGCTTCAGATACCTTCAGCCGCTTATTATCAAATGATAATGTAAGCGCCTGAGCGACCGTCGAAGTCATTAGTCACGGGTGCAAAACCCTTTTACGTACAAGTTCAAACAACACCATCGAGTGGAAATAACCAGTAGCTACTAACCATAGCGAGCTCATACAAAAACTCCTGTATTCCCGCTGCTCACCTAAATCCAATGTAGTTACCTTGAATGAGAAATCAGGTAAATGGAGCTGCCTCCTCCGTCAAATAAGCCCTTTGACTCGTTAAAAAGCAGAAATAAAGGCCAAGTATTCAAAATATTGCCGTATCTTTAGCTTTTTACCTTTTAGAGCACGGCCGCCAATCGATTCGATCGATGTGGACAACGAGCTTAATTTCCTGAACGATAAGAATGTAAAAGCGTATTATATTGCATAATTACTCTAAGCCAACGGCAAGCATTTACTTGCTCATTTCGTGATATTTTTGTGAGATTTTCGTGACAAAATCTTCACGGAAAATTGACACCAAGAACGGCTGTTGTGTGATCCAAGGAACTCTCACCGCGATATAATGTAATCACGGTCTATGCGAGAGCGATTCAAGGATTCCTCACCGCTATATACTCATAAAAAAGGTGTATGCGAGAGTGATCAATTTGACCACTCATATGCTATATACCTCTGTCACCAAGTAACTCCTTAACCAACCTTTATTTTCAGGAGCAATAACACTATGCTAAGAAAAGCCACCGCCGTGCTGTTCGCCTGCAGTGCATTGACGATCGTCGGTTGTTCATCAAGTGATGATGATGACACGGGAGTCGATCCCGGTCCTGGCCCCGGTGCCGAAACTGCCGGAATTTTCCGAATTTCGGTTACCAACCTCACTAGCGGACAGCCAATGACACCGCCAGTGGTAGCACTTCATGATTCTTCAGTCAGTCTTTTCACTATTGGTGAAGCTGCTAGCCCTGAATTACAGGCAATAGCAGAAGATGGCAACAATGCTCCAATGGTTGCGTTGGCGGGGTCACTAGCAGAAGTAACTGCATCTGGTGTTGCATTTGTTGATCCTTCCGCACCTGGTCCAATCCCTCCTGGAGGGACTGCATCTATCGTTCTACAGACAGAAGCCGCTGACCAATTACTCAGCGTAGTCAACATGGTCGTTTGCACGAATGATGGCTTCACCGGCGCTGACTCTGTAGCCTTGCCAACAGGTGATGAGCCAGTCAGCTTTGAGGCATTGCCTTACGATGCAGGTACCGAGCTTAACGAACTGAATGCTGATTACTGGGTACCTCCTTGTGGTGGTAGCGGTGAAAACTTGCATGAAGACGAGAACGGTATAACGGCTGCTCACCCAGGTCAAACTGGTGTAGGCGACTTTGACTTCGTAGGTTCGGACGCCGTCATTCGTATAGACGTTGAGCGCATCGAATCATCAGAAGGCACTTACGAAATCGCGTTCACGAACATGAGCGTTGGTCAGCCAATGACACCTCCTGTAGCTGCTATTCATGATCCTTCAGTGAGTCTTTTCACAGTTGGTCAAGCCGCTACCCCTGAGGTACAGGCGATAGCAGAAGACGGCAACAATGCTCCGTTGGTTGCTTTGGCAGGGTCGCTAGCTGAAGTTTCCGCAGCTGGAGTAGCGTTTGTAGATCCCGCAGCGCCAGGGCCAATCTCCCCGGGCGAAACGGCGACCGTAACGCTGGTCACCGACGCAGTTGCTCAAGTGTTCAGTGCCGTCAGTATGGTTGTATGTACCAATGATGGATTCGCGGGTTTCGACTCCATTGAACTGCCGTCAGGTACTGACACCCTCACTCTGCAAGCCGTTCCATACGATGCTGGTACCGAGGTTAATGTACTGAATGCTGATTACTGGGTTCCACCATGTGGTGGTAACGGTGCAAATATGCATGAAGACGAAAACGGCATCATTGGTGCTCACCCAGGCCAAACTGGTGTAGGCAACTTTGACTTCGTGGGTACTGACCAAATCTTGGGCATCTCAATTACTCGC
>CAYUZB010000021.1:0-13160 GCA_964449565.1 uncultured Granulosicoccaceae bacterium
CCTCTATTACCGAACACGGTTACGCACCGACTGACACCACATCATCGGTATTTACACCGATTCAGAGAACAACTCGATTTACCTATCAAGATGGTCGTCTGATCGCCGTCGACGGGCCACGAGACGACGTCGACGACATCACACATTACTCCTATGACCCTTTGAATCGCTTACAAAGCGTCACACCGCCTTCGGGCATCACCACTACTCTATCGGGATTTGACGAGCACGGCCGCGCAACCGAATTCCGAACTGGTACGGCCAGCCCTCTGAGCGTTGCCTATGATGAACGTGGCAACATTGTTCGTGTTGCCAGACAAGATCGAGAGATACGTTATCAATACAATACTAAAGACAAGCTGATAAGCCTGACAACGCCAAATGGCAAGACGTCCAGCCTTGAATATGACGCTGCGGGGCGCTTAACCCAAGTCACCGATGATCTTGGGCGAGTCACAGACCTGTCGCTTGATTCAGAAAGCCGAATACAGAACAAGACAGACTACGGCATCAATGGCGATATCATTCGTTCCTTGCAATTTGTCTATGATGCAAGCGGTCGCTTGCAATCACAAACAACAGAGGAACGCAATCCGACGACTGGTGAGCTGACAAATCAAACCTCGGATTTCGAGTATGACGCCTACAATCGACCGCAAACCATATTAAATTCGTCCAACGCAGCGACACAGTTTTTAAGCTACGGCAGCTCAGGTCAATTAGCTAGTTTTCAAGATGCTTACGGCACGCAGGTGCAAGCCCACTACGATCACAAGGGGCAGGATGTTGGCCGAACTGATGCCCGTCTGAACACGACACGTTACCTTAAAGATGATTTTGGTCATATCGTAATACATCAAAGCCCGGATACTGGCCTTGTTCATTTTGAATATGACGCATCCGGAAATCGCATTCGGAAAATTGCCGCAGACAAAAGCGAAACGACGTATCAATGGGACAAGGCCTCTCGCCTTATCCAGCAAATCAACACAGATGGTGTCACGACATACCAATACGGACCATCCAATGGACTGCTTGAAACCGTAAGCTACCCGATCGGTTCTGATGACTACGCCTATGACGCAAATGGATTGCTGACGCGCCACACTCGAACCATCGATGGCAATTCATTTGTAACGGCTTACGCCTATGATGCTTCCGGAAAGTTAGATCAGAAAACACTTCCAGATGGCCAGACTCTGCGTTATCACTATCACGAATCTGGCGTCAACAAAGGCACAATCCGCGCGATAACGCGAACCGCCCTTTTCGGACTTCGCCAGGAAACGCTGATCGCCGAGATCGATATTGACTCCCGTGACGGTAGCTCAGGATACTTATCACACAACGGCATCAGAACCGAACGAAGGTATTCACCTGATGGAAAGGTAACCGACGTCAGGATAGATCCAGCACTCAAGCTCGAGTACCGCTATGACGACTACGGTCGCATTGTTGGCATTAACGAAAACAGCCTTGACACAAACTTTGGCTATGATCGGAACAGACTGGCTTCCATCACCTCAACAAGCCAGGATATCCGCTATACCTACGATGCAGCAGGGAACCGATTGACAGCCAGTTCATCTGATGGATCAACGAGTGAATCGAGCGACTACCACTACCCGCTACCTGGCGACGGAAATCGGCTGTTACTGACCACAGACAACTCCAGCGGTCAGAGTGCGGAATATCTCTATAACGAGGCAGGCTCACCGCTGACCACCGTTAGCGGCCTGCGTTACGAATACAATGCAGATCAACGTCCGGTGCGAGTGTATGCCAATGGTTCTCTATTGGCAGAATACAGCTACAACAGTTTTGGCGAACGAATTCGAAAAGTCCGTTACGACAACGGACAAAAACGCGTCACCTATTATTTGTACGATGGCCATACACTGACAGCTGAGATCGACGGCGATACAGGCCAGATGCAGCAGAGCATCTTTCTGAATCACCAACCCGTTGTCAGGCTCGAAGGCAATACACCCTATGCCATTCATGGTGATCATCTGGGCACTCCCAGACTCATTACCAATGATGATCAAACAACAGTCTGGAAAGCGGATTACTCCCCCACCGGAGACGCAACTGTTGAAGTCGCTGATATTACCTTCAATCATCGACGCCCCGGACAATTTGAAGATGTGGAGACCGGCACACTTTATAACTACCTTCGCGACTATGACCCAGAAACCGGTCGTTATCTGACCTCTGACCCCATCGGCTTACAAGGTGGCTTAAATACGTATGCCTATGCCAACAATGATCTGCTGACAAGCGTTGATGTCCTTGGTTTGAGCGTCGTTGACGGCGACATACTTATGGGCTTGCAAAATTCTCAGCAAGGACCATTGAATCCTGCTGGGTCGCAAGGCTCCACCGGCTCGGGCGTACCAAACCCAAGCAATATATCGACCCCTAATCCCGCAGCCAATGACGCCGTCGATAACAATCAACTGATCGAACAATACAATGTGGTGCATTTTGATGACTGCAGCGGAGTCATCGGTGATGCGATCAATATTGGCGGTAACGGTACTACTGTACTTTGGACGGAAAATCTATCGATTCTCGACTTTCTGGCAGAACGTGATCCGGAAGGAAATCAGGGATTTTATATAAACGTCAGAGAATACGATGAGCTCAGCAATTCATCAGTTTATCTTGAAGGTGAGCAAATCAACGAATTACAAGAAGGCACCAGTCAACTGCCTTCAACAGGCGAAGAACAATTCGTACTCGCCATCGCGGAAGGTACAAGTTGCGAAGAAATAGCAGACCGAGTCCGCCGCACTGTAGGAAATCTCGTTACTGATGACGACCTTAACGCCGTCTTCGCAAGCCTCCCGCTGGATAGCAATTGCCAGATGACGGGTGCTGCACTACTCGATCTGACACCACTCTACGAAGAAATACTGGTTCGGTTTCAGACAAACTTGATGACTGACTCTCGCGTTGACGATGCCTATATCGCATTCATTGATGCTAATAACGCATTACAAGCTCATATCGCACTGTACGGCTATCACCCATGCCTCGTAACAAGTGGACTACACAATTTCAGCCAGGCTGTTTGCGATGAACGCAGAGCTATCGAGTCAGAGCTCGCGCGAAGCTACCAGGTGTTTATCGATACATCCAGTACCGTTTACGAAGAAATGCTTGCTCTCGGATATCTGCCACCGTATGCAGCCCATCAAGCCGCAGCTGATGAAGCAAGAGAGCAACTAATAGGACTATTACAAGGAGCAGTATTTCTAGTTATCACAGAAGCTGTACTGGGCCCTATAGCAAACACTATTGTAATGAGCACTCGTCTAGGACGTGCAATTAGTGCTCGAATTACAAGTGCAGGTGTTGCATTGAGTAGTATGAGTGGTCGTGTAGTAGCAGCAGCGGCCGCGCGTATAGAACGGATTAGGATGCTGCGGTATCGAAATTATCGCTCCATTCAAAACTTAGACTTCGCGACAGCGCGGAGATTAGAGACGCAACTAGGGCCAGAGCGTTTACACCGGCTTGACAATGATTTTTCAAATCATCCAGAGTTAGTTACCGCGATAAGAAATGAGCCTGAACTACTGGATAGTTGGCGGTTACTAGACGACCTTGGGGCTAGTACCGCGCAACGCTCGGATTTAAATTTCATACGAGACACACAAACCTTCAGTCAACACAATATTCCAATGGTTCGAAATGCTGATGGTGTGATAGAACCGGATCTTCCCAATGTATCTTTCGACCGACCTTCAAACAGACCAGATCTGGATACACACATCGTCGAAATTGATGTTAATCCAAATACGGGGAATCCCAGAATAGCTAACGGCGGCTTGAGTGGTGGGCACAATCGAGACAATTTTCTAGCGGCATTAGAAAACCCAAGAGGGCTCACCCCACCAATCCGAGCCGAGTACGAGGTCACATCTTACATCCGAGACGCCAACGGACGAATAATAGGAGAGAGAATAGAGTACCGAATCCCTAAAATGGACAATCAGAACGTCGAGTTGGATGAATTCGGAAATACTGTTTTTCTCGATGAACAACCGAAATCAGTTTATTATCCCAACGTCGTATCTGATAGTGAAATGATTGCAATTGCAAGATCAGCTGGGGAGCAATTCTATGAGCGTAACTACGCTGAAATGCTTAGGAGAGGTCCCGGCTCGACAATCAAAGACGTGCAAACTATAAACGGTGTTGATTATACCGTCTATCTTAAGAATATCGATGGCAATATCGTAGTTGAAAATGTCCATATCACGTAGTTCAGGTACCACTAGAATATCAGGCCTGTTTCCCGAATCGAAAGACCAGTTCAATCCTCACCTGGCGTTGTGCGATGTCGCCAAGAATATTGTTCATTATTCCAAATCTTTCGAAGATGCTAAGCGTATTTTTCGAAATATTATTGATAAAGGTGGAATGGGATTCGAATATAGTTGTGGCATTCACTGCTCATACGATCAAGAATCCATGCATGAGCTTGGCATTGAACCTTTCAGCGATTATGAGCGCTGTGTTGTTGGCACTCACGAACGTGAATTCGTCTGGACAGTCTACTCACTAGAGGAACTGGAAGGCTGGCTTACGCTACTTGCAATAAGCACCGCTGAGAAATTAAACAAGGAATGGAAGCGCCCGCTACTCGCTATGCTTGATCGGCGTTTCGATACGCAAAAAAGGATTTCCGAATTACATCGTAAGCTTTCCGGTGAGATTGACTGGACCTTCGGCCCCGTTGCCGCACACGCCACATCTGAATACCTTAAATCCTGGAAAGCCATGCACAATGAAAAGCTGGCTGAAGGCTATTTTGAATGCATCAATAATGATTTTTTAACTCACGGTTTAATTTTACCTAACGAAAGTGAATCCACACTTAGCTGCTCTCCAAGCAAAGAGAGTCTATTCCCGACTTCTAGTCAATTTGAAAATCCTCACGTGTCTCTCGTTCAAACATTAGACCCTTTTTTGTACTTATATAAAGACACAGACAAGCTGATAGCTGATTTAAATATGCTGCTGGACGGGTCTGATTGTAATTTTTATGATCATGGGAATATCTGGAGTAATTTCGACTCAAAGTGGATGAGCAAAGAAAACATCGCACCGTTTAAAACAGGTGATTATTATATCGTAAATTCCATTGATCAATCCACCGCACTATGGTATGCATATTCCAAAGCAGAACTTAAAGGCTGGATATCTCTTCTTGTTTTAAAGCTTGAAAAAAAACGAATCCGGAATAGAAAGCAGAAAATCGATGAGCTCATAAGACCAAAAATCGACATCATCGACAGCATAAAACTTATAAGAAGGAAATTATCTGGCCAGGAAGCTTGGGATCTCGGCCTAACCGGGCAAAGCGTAACAACCAAAATGCTGGAGCGTTGGAATAATCTTCACCACAAAGAGCTGGATGAAGATATTTTCTATCACAACAACTACGACTGGATAAAAACTCGACGATAAATAAATAATGCGAAATGCCGCTCCAAACAGCAGGAGACAGATTCTACAGGGACAATTACCTGGATGCTTTTCGTAATGGGCGGGCCGATGGAATCCAGATCATTGATGGAGTAAAGTACAAGGTATTTTTGAAGAAAACTGATGACGGTAGGATCGTAGTTGACAATGTGCACATCAAAAATGAAACCTAATAAGTCATATCTTTATCCAAACCCATATGCCCCTCAAAACCCTCATCAGGCTTTATGCGATGCCACAACGGAGTACTATAAATACGCAAACAACATTGATGAATTAAAAGACCTATTTAGATATGTAATTGATGGAGGCCAATCCGGTTTCGAATATCGCTGCTCGATCTCCTGCTTGTTCGAAGACGAAACAATGCAAAGATACGGCATTGATGCCTTCTCAGATATGGAACGTTGCATTGTCGGAAGCGCCGATCATGACCTCCCCTGGATAACCTACTCGTTACCAGAGATTGAAGGATGGCTTGTATTACTCTCCCTGAGTATCGCGAATAAGTTTAACCCTGACATAAAATACCCTCTACTTGCCATGTTAGGCCGCCGATACAATATCGAAGAACGACTAGCGTCTTTGTACAATAAATTATCAGGCCTCGATGACTGGGACCATGGACCTGTAGAGAACACTGCATCAAAAGAATATATCGCCAACTGGCACTCCCTACATACTAAACAACTCGCTAACGAGTATTTCGAGCCTGTCAAAATAGATTTTCTTGATAAAAGCCTGAGTACGATAAAGCTTGCTAATTCTTCTATTGACACAGGACCGAAAATTGAAAGTTTATTCCCCAGAGATAGTAAATATACCAATCCACACATTGCTCTAACAGATACATTGAGCGGATTTTTATTTTTAATTGAAGATGTCGACACATTAGTATCTGCAATTAACAAGTTGCTTGACGGGAAAAATCTCAGCTTCCCTGAATTGGGTGATATTATTTATACCTATGACGAACAATGGATAAAAAACGAAGGAATTGACACTTTCAAAGCCAATGAATGCTGTATTGCGAAATCTCACAATAATTCAAAACCAAAGTGGATAAAATATTCATTGACTGAAATCGAAGGATGGGTAACGCTAGTCGCTATAAATCTTGCTAGAAAAAGAATCGGGAATCGAAAAGAAAAAATTAACACATTGCTAGAAAGCAGGTTCAATACACGTACACGTCTAGATCAACTGAGAGACAAACTCTCCGGAAATTCTGCATGGGACTATGGCCCTGTAGGCCATGACGCTACTGCCGATTTTATAAAAAACTGGCAAAATTTACATTGTGCAGAATTGGAGGTACACATATTTGAACACAATCATACTGGCAATATAAGCATTCTTTAGGGCCACCAATAATATACTTGCCCCAACCATATTCGATCAATATAACTCGCTGCGCGAAATCCCAAAAAACTAATAAACTACATCGAAAATTTATAGTAGCTCAACACTGTATAACCCCGTTGCCCCTGTAACAAAAAGCGTATTGTTGTCGGGTCCACCAAACGTACAGTTCGTAGCCTGTTCCGGAATGTCAATGACCCCCCAAAGCGTACCGTCAGGAGCAAAGACTTCAACTCCAGCGGCTGATGTAACAAACACATTACCATCAGCATCAATAGCCATCCCGTCTGCAGTACCTGCTGTTGTCGCGAAAGTACCCATCTCTCCGACACTGCCATCAGCTGCGATTTCCCAGGTGAGAATCTCACCGCTTATAAAAAATGAGACATACAAAAGGTCTTGATCTGGCGATAGGGCAATGCCGTTGGGTCTGGTTGCAATAGTATTGCAATCGAATTGAAACAAACTGCCTTCGACTGTTAAATGATATATGCCGGAACAGCCAACTTCACTGAGTGCCGGATCGAGACCAAAGGGAGGGTCGGTGAAGTACACATCGCCATTAGTATGTACCGCAAGATCATTGGGGGCGTTGAACAACGCCCCTTCAAAACGCTCTGCCAAAACGGTGATAGTGCCGGATTCCTCCAGGCGACTTAACGATCGACCACTTTGCGTTGCAATAAGCAGCCGATTTTGCGGATCGAACGCCAGACCATTGGTCGGCTGGTTTTCGAGGAAAGGCACTATCGAGCCATCGGCAAGCAAACTGAATATAGTATCTGCGGGAATGTCGCTAAATAGAAGTGTACTATCGCTTGACTGGTACACAGGCCCTTCAAGAAAGCCAAATCCTGAGCCAACGAGTTGCACTGGGCCAATACCCTCCAGTGGATTAGTGGGTATAGAATCAATGTCATCGGCAGTATCTTGTGATTCACCCTCTGACGTCGGGGTGCTATCGCTGCTGCTGCAACCTACAGAGAAAAATGCCATGATAATGGCTATTACTATGATTCTGGTTCGCACAGATCCTCCAATTACTATTAGTAAATTGTTTCAGGAAGTCAGAGATAATATACCTGACTCCAATATCACACGTAAGTGCTGAAAGAGTATTTTGATCTGGTTGAACCGTATTACGAAGTGCGATATCCGTGGACAGGCACACTATTAACAGGACAGGCAGCGCCCAAATAATTTCCCATGATTAACGCGACGACCCAACAACACTCAACAATCTGAGAATGTTCTGTAGATGACATCGCGACTGTTTCGCAGAGTCAAATAGATCACTCCACTCACCCGCATGAGTGACGAATGCTCTGCTCAACCAAAGCACTTTCAAACGCCGACACATCCCAACCCGCATCCAGCGCCCGCTTGAAAAAGGCATGTTGTGTTTCCGGTGCCAGTCCATCTATCGGCGGGTCGCGGTCCAGATTGGTAGGAAAGGAATAACCTTCGGCCGTCGCTGCAATCAAGGCGTGCAATTGTTCGGCATCGAGCTTTCCATCGTTAAGTGCTTGTTGCACCAAAGGATAGAGCCGCACACTCATGCCCTGCCGATCAATGACTTCCATGGCTCGACCGAATGCTGACGATACTTGCAGTAAATTGGCAAGTCGTTCTATGTCACTACTGCGATTCTCGCCAGCAGCATGAAATAGCGCCGGATTGAAAAACAGAGCATCGCCTTTGGACAATGGTAGTTGTACACAACGTTCTTCAAAACTTGCACGGAAATCATCGCGACGCCATGCGCTGTAGCCGGGCCGATACTGCTGCGAGAATGGTAATAACTTGGTCGCCCCGCTCTCTATCGGCATATCGCAGTGTGCAATGGCGCCTTGCAAAGTCAGAACTGGTGACAGCTCATGCACATGCGCCGGATAACTTGCCGAGATTTCAGCGGTTTGAAAACCCAGATGGTAATCGCGATGCGCCTGTTGTGCAGCCCCTCCCGGATACACCAGATTGACCTGGGCGGTCATCTGGTAGTTGGGCCCAAGCCAAGCTTCAGATGCCGCATCTATCACCGGGTTGGAAAAATAGTCGATATAGGTCTCTGGTGATTCCTCAGCCAGTTTCTGCAAGGAATTCCAGATACGATCATTGTTGCCCGAAGCGGCAAAATGATCTGCCCCACCACCGGCTGATGTTTTTTCCTTGGCAATAATCGCCTTGTATACCTCGCTTGCCGCATCAATCGCAGCGGTATCCTTATAGGCATTGCGCAATACGATAACCCCGGATTGCTTGTGCAGTACATAAGCCCACTCCGCCATGACACTCTGACGTTCGCCAGGGTCACCCAGCTTTGTACGCAACACGGACATGTCATAAATCGGGATATTCTTTTCGATAGTCACCGCCAGCGGGACTTCGTCCGCCGATAGCGAACGAGAGACTAAGGCGAGGAATTCATCCAACTCGCACGTGTCAGCACTAAAATAGGCAGCAGGATCTGAAGCGCTGGTATCCATGAAAGTCTCCAGGTAATCGTGGCTCTTGGCGGTATGATGGCACGAATCACCGAGCAATCGACTTCCCTGAGTATGTTTCAAGCAGGAATTATTTCAGAACCGCAGCAACTACGGTTCAATATCAATATCTGTCAAGCGCCGCGCAGATCATCAAAGAATTTTTTCACACCACCGAGCCAGCTATGCGCCTGTGGACTGTGCTTCTGTGCGTGCTTGCCGCTGATCGTCTCGTGAAACTGCATCAACAAGTCGCGCTGATCACCACTTAAGTTTACCGGTGTTTCAACGCGGACCTTGGCGAGCAAATCACCAACCGCGCCGCCGCGTACTGGCTTGACGCCCTTGCCACGCAAACGAAACGTCTTCTCGGATTGTGTACCGGCTGGCACCTTGAGCTTGACGCGTCCATCGAGTGTCGGTACTTCCAGTTCACCACCGACCGCGGCGGTGGCGAAGTTGATGGGTACCGTGCATAAAAGGTCAGCCCCGTCGCGTTGAAAGATCGGATGCGATTTGACCATGATGGCAACATACAAGTCACCCGCCGGCCCTCCACTATCGCTCGCCTCCCCTTCACCGGACAAACGAATCTTGTCGCCCGTATCAACACCTGCCGGGATCTTCACCGACAAGGTTTTATCTTTTTGTGTTCGACCTTGCCCACGACACTTCGGACACGGATCAGTGATGACCTTGCCCTTGCCGCGACAGGCAGGACAGGTTTGTTGCACCGAGAAAAATCCTTGTTGCATGCGAACCTGACCCACACCATGGCAGGTTGAGCAAGTCGATGGAGAAGTGCCACGCTTGGCACCACTGCCGTCGCAGACTTCACAGCCGACCAGATTGGGCACCTTGATTTCGGTCGAGGTGCCGCCGACAGCCTCTTCCAGCGAGATCTCCAGGTTGTATTGCAGATCGTCACCGCGATAGACACGCGGGCCACCGCCGCCACGACCGCGGCCACCACCGAAAATATCGCCAAAGACATCACCGAAGATGTCATTGATATCAGCACCACCACCGCCAAAACCACCACCACCGGGTTGATTACTGACCCCGGCATGACCGAACTGATCATAAGCAGCACGTTTGGATGAGTCCTTGAGGATCTCGTAGGCTTCCTTGGCTTCCTTGAATTTTTCGGCCACGGATTCATCATCCGGATTGCGATCCGGGTGATATTTCATGGCAAGCCTTCTGTAGGCTTTTTTCAGGTCAGCATCGGACACATCTTTCGACACGCCCAAAACTTCGTAGTAATCCCGTTGTGCCATCAGACAACCCAATAACCGTTATGCAAAATACCGTGCGGTCAACAGTGCCGCAGCGCAAGCGTTGAAAACTCGTTTTAGAAAATCACGTTTCATAAAACCAATGAGTGTCAAAGTCTGCGCGTAAAAACTCAAAAGGCCGAGGTCCGAATCCTGCCAAGCTACTGTCGCATGTAGCTGGCGATCTTCGGTACCTCGACCCGTAAAACAAAGCCTCGAAATATTAAGAGGCTTTGTCTTCTTTCACTTCCTCGAACTCAGCATCCACTGCGTCATCAGCTGCAGCCGACTGCTCGCCGCCTTCAGCAGCAGGGGCTTCTTCACCACCTTGCTGTGCCGCATAGGCACGTTCGGCCAATTTGCCAGCGGACTCTGCAAGCGCAGTCAGTTTCGTATCAATCGCCTCTTCATCTTCACTGGTCAGCACATCACGAAGATCCTTGATCTTCGCTTCGATATCAGCCTTCTCACCGTCTTCTACCTGATCAGCAAGATCGGTCAATGACTTCTCTGTCGAGTGAATCATCTGCTCGGCCTGGTTGCGCTTGTCAATCAAGCCACGCAACTTGGCATCTTCAGCCGCATGCTCTTCAGCATCCTCGACCATGCGATTGATCTCTTCATCAGACAATCCGCTGGACGCCTTGATGACGATGGATTGTTCCTTGCCCGTCGCCTTGTCTTTCGCACCCACATTCATGATGCCATTCGCGTCGATATCGAAGGTGACTTCAATCTGTGGCACACCGCGTGGCGCTGGTGGAATATCGGCCAGATCAAATCGACCAAGTGACTTGTTGGCCGATGCAATCTCACGCTCACCTTGCAGAACATGAACCGTTACCGCACCCTGATTATCGTCAGCGGTTGAAAAGACTTGCTGCGCTTTGGTCGGGATCGTGGTGTTCTTGTCGATCAGTTTGGTCATGACACCACCGAGTGTCTCGATACCAACAGACAATGGTGTGACGTCCAGCAAGAGCACGTCCTTGACCTGGCCACCGAGTACACCACCCTGGATCGCTGCACCTACCGCGACCGCTTCGTCTGGATTAACGTCCTTGCGAGGTTCCTTGCCAAAGAAGTCCTTGACCGTTTCCTGAACCTTCGGCATGCGAGTCTGGCCACCGACCATAATCACATCCTCGATTTCAGAGGCACTCAAACCCGCATCTTTCAATGCTGTTTTACAAGGCTCGATGGTACGTGCGACAAGATCTTCAACCAGTGACTCAAGCTTGGCGCGAGTCACCTTGATGTTCAGGTGCTTCGGACCCGATGCATCAGCCGTGATGTACGGCAGATTGACATCAGTTTGTTGTGTACTTGAAAGTTCGATCTTGGCTTTTTCAGCCGACTCTTTCAAACGCTGCAAGGCCAGTGGATCACTGCTGAGATCGATACCGGATTCTTTCTTGAATTCTTCAGATAGGTATTCGATGAGTCGATTATCAAAATCTTCACCACCGAGGAAGGTATCGCCATTGGTCGACAGTACTTCAAACTGATGCTCGCCATCGACTTCAGCGATCTCGATGATGGAGATATCAAACGTACCACCACCCAGATCATAAACAGCAACAGCCTTGTTACCACGCTGCTTGTCCATGCCATAAGCAAGGGCGGCGGCGGTAGGCTCGTTGATGATGCGTTTGACGTCGAGGCCAGCGATACGACCTGCATCTTTGGTTGCTTGACGTTGTGAGTCATTGAAGTAGGCCGGAACCGTGATAACTGCTTCACTGACCGACTCACCCAAGTATTCCTCGGCGGTCTGCTTCATTTTCATCAGAACACGCGCGGCCACTTCAGGCGGCGCCATTTTCTTGCCTCCGGCCTCAACCCAGGCATCACCATTGTCCGCCTTGATAATTTTGTAAGGGACGAGGTCGATATCTTTCTGCACCGCATCTTCTTCGAAGCGACGGCCAATCAATCGCTTGACGGCGTACAGGGTGTTTTGTGGATTGGTGACCGCCTGGCGCTTGGCCGGCTGACCGACAATCACCTCGTCATCGTCCGCAAATGCGACGATCGAAGGGGTGGTGCGATCACCTTCAGAATTTTCGATTACGCGGGGCTTGTCCCCTTCCATGACCGCAACACACGAATTCGTCGTGCCAAGGTCGATGCCGATTATGGTACCCATGATTTTCAGTCCTTCACTGCTGGATCGGTTGTGGAATCCGGAACCCTCATGAGAGGCATTCCGTTCGATGCGTTGATGATGTGGTGCAGCCTTACAAATTCAATAGTTTTACAAGCAAAATTGGTGAAAAAAACCGCTCATTGGCAGCTCAGCTATCCGTTATTTCGACACCATCACCAGCGCTGGCCGTACGAGTCGGTCATTCAGCGTGTAACCCTTCTGCATGACCGCGGCGACCGTATTGGGTGCTTTGCCTTCGATTTCCTGCATCGACATCGCTTGATGAAATTCAGGATCAAATTTCTCATCCACCGGGTTGATCTCTAAAATATTATTATTTTCAAAGACTTGTGCGAGCATCTTTAGCGTCAGCTCGGACCCTTCCCGGAG
>CAYUZB010000021.1:13260-16184 GCA_964449565.1 uncultured Granulosicoccaceae bacterium
GCGTCGGTTTCAGGCGCGTTTTCTTGCGCTGGATTGACGTCTTTTTCCGCCGTCATGACATGAGGTCTCTTACAAATTAAAGCCAATCGGAGATAGCCGCGCTCGAGAGCGCCAGACTAAGCCGGCGCACATGATAGGGCCAATCGGAGAAATATGCAGATTAACTGCGCAGATTCAAGGCAGCACTCAACAATTTTGATGTGACATCGACGACCGGGATAACTTCGGCATACGACATTCGCTTAGGTCCGACCACCCCCAGTACTCCGAGAACCTTACCGTTTATATCGTAAGGGGCAGTAACCAGCGAGCAATCGCCGAGCGCGTCGTAGCCGGATTCTCGGCCAATGAAGATTTGTACGCCCTCGGCGGATACGCAGCGTTCGAGCAGATGAAAAATATCTCGCTTCTGCTGAAACGCATCGAACAAATCCCGCAGTTTGCTCATATCGCTGAGATCTGCATGCGCCATCAGATTGGTTTCTCCGGCGACCACCATTTCCTCATCATCCGTCACATCCTCATCGAACACCTGACCGGCAATGTCGATCATCAGCTGCATGGTGTGGCTCATGTCTGCACGCGTGCTTTGCAAATCCTGGCGCAACTGATCCCGCACCTCTGCCAGTGGCTTGCCCAGATACTCCGCATTGAGCAACCGGGAAAATTCGGCCAGCTCCTCTTTGGAGTAATCGCGCTCTACGTGAATGATGCGATTTTGTACTTCGTCGTCGTTGATGATGAGGATGGCAAGCACGCGTTGGTCGGATAACGGCAGGAATTCAACCTGCTGCATGGGTTTGTCCTCGCGGCGCGGAACCGTAACCATACCAGCCATATGCGTGAAGCCTGACAGGTAGCTGGATGCATTCTGAATCAATGCCTGATCACTTAAGGAAGGGTCGAGCAAACCGCGGATATGTTCAACCATGATTTCATCGGGTGGCTGGACTTCAAGTAGCGTATCGACAAATACCCGAAAAGCCGCCGACGTCGGTACACGGCCGGCCGACGTGTGCGGGGATTTCAACAGACCCATCTGTTCAAGATCACCCATAACATTGCGCACCGATGCGGCACTGATATCAATGCCCGGTAGACGGGACAGGGTCCGAGAACCAACAGGGCTGCCCTGCTGGATGTACTGATCCACGAGAACCTTCAGTATGTGCTGTTCACGTTCCGTGAAATCGAACGCCGAATTGGCTGTCATAAGATTTGTCCGGACGCACAGGTATGCGCTTCAGTCGCCATTAAACGATAAACTAGCGTCATCGATCAATCGATCAAGAGCAGTTCGTCAAAAATGCCACGAAAACTCACCCAATCGGTTCACATTGGCCCGGTTGCGGTCGGCGGCGGCGCCCCAATTGTGGTGCAGTCGATGACCAACACCGATACCGAAGACGCCGTTCGCACAGCCGCTCAGGTGGCCGATCTGGCCAGAGCCGGCTCCGAACTGGTGCGTATCACAGTCAATACCGAGGCTGCCGCGCGTGCCGTTCCCGATATTCATGAGCGATTGCTGGCAATGGACATCGATGTACCTCTGGTTGGGGACTTTCATTTTAATGGACACAAACTCCTCGCGGCGGTTCCGGAATGTGCCAAGGTACTCGCCAAGTATCGCATCAACCCCGGCAATGTCGGGCGCGGCGCCAAACGTGATGAACAGTTTGCGCAAATGATCGAAATCGCGGCGCGTGAAGACAAACCGGTACGCATCGGTGCGAACTGGGGCAGCCTTGATCAGGATCTTCTGGCGCGCCTGCTCGACGAAAACGCCGCAGCCGCCCATCCAAAACCACTGGATCAGATCAATCGCGAAGCGGTGATCAAGTCGGCACTGGATAGTGCCGAGCGCGCTGTTGAGCTTGGACTCCCGCGTAACCGCATCATCATCTCGTGCAAAATGAGTCGCGTGCAGGATCTTGTCCAGGTGTATGAAAGCTTGTCATCACTAAGCGACTTTGCCTTGCATCTGGGCTTGACCGAAGCAGGCATGGGTTCCAAAGGTATCGTCGCATCGACTGCTGCGCTGGCCGTGCTGATGCAACAAGGGATCGGCGACACAATCAGAATTTCACTAACGCCTGAGCCCGGTGGCGATCGCACTCGCGAAGTGATTGTTGCTCAGGAAATTCTGCAAACCATGGGCTTGCGTTCCTTTACGCCTATGGTCACCGCCTGTCCGGGATGCGGCCGCACCAGCAGCACCTACTTTCAGGAACTGGCCAATCGTATCCAAACTTACCTGCGCGACAGCATGCCGGATTGGAAAAACCAGCATCCGGGTGTTGAGGATATGTCGGTTGCCGTTATGGGCTGTGTCGTGAATGGTCCTGGCGAAAGCAAGCATGCCAATATTGGAATCAGTTTGCCCGGTACCGGTGAGCGCCCTATCGCACCGGTTTATATCGATGGCGAAAAAGCCATGACCTTAAAGGGTGACAATATCGCCGAGGAATTCCAGGCGATTGTCAGCAAGTATGTTGAGAGTCATTACTGACGGGCGACATGTCTGAGACAGCGCCCTGGTTTTCCTTACCGAAACCGCCAAGGCCTGCACTCAGTTCTTTTTCGGTCTTGATTATTGGTGCAGGTCTCGGTGGAAGCTGGCTCGCACGAACGTTGGCCGAACGTGGTATCGCGTCAACGGTTGTTGAATCAAACGATATTGCATCCGGCGCATCGGGCAGCACGGTCGGTGTCGTCAAACCTTATGTCACACGCGCACCCTGCTTTACCGAGTATTTTTATAACAAAGCGTACGGCTATTTATTACAACGCCTGAGCGACTGGCAATTGCGTGAGCGCTGCGGATTTAACCCCTGCGGTGTGCTGCAACTCTGCCATGAACCCTTTCCCGAACGGTTATCTGAACCGCTGTCCGCACAGCTGTCCGATCAGCAGTACGAACGGCT
>CAYUZB010000021.1:16284-18743 GCA_964449565.1 uncultured Granulosicoccaceae bacterium
TCCGAACCGAGCTCCGAACGCGATTCCAAACTCGGTTCCCGACACGGTTCCCAGCTCGGTTCCGAATGGGGAACATACAGCTCACTGACTCCGGCCGAGGCTAGCGCACGAGCAGGTGTCGATATCAGCCACCACGGACTCTGGTTCGGTGACGGTGGTTATCTTGATCCGCGATCCCTGTGCCATGCCTTGCTTGAACATCCATTAATCAAGCTTGTGACAAACAATGAGGTAATACATATCGATACCTCAGATGAATCCGCACACGTCACGATGATGGACAAGCAAGAGCTACAGGCTGATGTAATCATTTTGGCAACCGGCAGTAGCTTGAGAAAATTTCCCGCAACGCAACACTTGGCTGTGGTTCCGGCACGCGGTCAGACGAGTGATTTTCGCTGTCTTTCATCAAGTGAAATGCCACGCTGTGTCATCAGTAGTAAACGCTATGTGATTCCGCGTAAAGACAGTGTGACAACAGGTGCCACGTTCATGCGTGACGACAACAAGCTGGGGCTTAGCGACGAGGAACATCAGCAGAACTACCAAGGCTTGCTTGACATGTTGCCCGGGCTTGAGTGCAACTCGACACCTGTCAACGGATATGCCGGTGTTCGAGCAACCACGCCTGATCGCTTGCCGCTGGTGGGTCCTGTACCTGATCATGCGGCGACTGCAGACGCCTATCACGACCTTCATCATGGTCGGCCACAACAGGATTATCCCAAGCTTCCAACCATACCTCGACTGATGGTGCTCGGAGGCTTTGGCTCTCGAGGGATCGTAACAACCGCCTATAGCGCCCATTTGCTTGCCGACTATCTGCTCGATATGGCCCCGGCGACCGACTCACTCACATCCTTCTCAAGCTTGCTCAACCCTGTGCGCTTCCAGATTCGTGCACTTAAACGTCGACAATGACCGTGATACTCTTTTCCCATGACAATCAAACTCGATGACGCGTTCGATAGCCACCAGCGCGAAGATTGGCTGGCACTGGCTGAAAAGAGTTTGTCCGATGGGCAAACACTGGGGACGCTCAGCAGTACCACACTCGATGGCCGATCGATCGAGGCGCTATACAGTGATCGGCCAGACACAGTCCCATCAACGATTTATGCTCCACTGCCGGTCAATAGCAGTTCTTCAAGTGATACTTCAAGTAATACTTCAAGCGATTCTTCCATTGATCTACCCCTATGGGATAACAGAGCCACCGTGTGGATGTGTACACCGCAGCTTGCCAATCAGGCTACCCTGACAGCACTGGAGGGTGGCGCAACATCCATCGAGCTACACCTCGGTGATCATGCCGGTTGGTCGGCGACTGGATTGCCAGAGGCATTGAAGGGTGTCTATCTTGACGCAGCATCGATCAGCCTGCGCGAACCCCAAATAGGCTCAGACACCGCTGATATATTGATGGACTTGTGGGATGCAAACAGTATTACACCGCACGATGCCAAAGGCGCTTTCAACCTCGACCCTGTCGGCGATCATCTACGCGGTCAGACCAGCAACGCTTTCTCTCTTGACGATTCGCTGCAGACACTGCAAGCGTTTGTTGAACATACCCACTCTCGCTACCCCACGGTTCCCGCCGTATTGGTTGACGGTTGTTGTCATCACAATGCAGGCGCCACGGCAACACAAGAACTGCTTGCGGTGATCGCAACAGGCAGTCTCTATCTTGAGGCGCTAAAAAACACATCAATTGATCCCGCTCTGATCAGTCGAACGTTACAGCTACAAATGAGTACCGATGCCAATACCTTGATGGGCGTTGTCAAACTACGCAGCCTGAAAATGTTATGGCAACACCTGCTCGCACAACTTGATCTTCCGGTCGTTGGACCATCGCTTGTGGTTGAAACATCCAGACGGCATCTGTCTGCATTAGACCCATGGGTCAATCATCTGCGCAATACCGCAGCCGTATCAGCAGCAGCTTTTGTCAACGCTGAGACGATTATCGTTCACCCGCACAATGTGATTGATGGCAAGTGTCTGGATGAAAACAAAGACGACGTGGAACTCGGCTTGCGAGTTGCGCGTAATCTCCCCATCATCTTGTCAGAAGAAAGCCGACTGACGGATGTGCAGGACCCTTTTGCGGGTTCATACGCCATAGAGCATCTGTGTCAAGACCTCTGCTCGGCAGTATGGTCGGCGCTGAGCGAAAACAACACGGCCCGCGCCTGGTTCGATACGGTTACAAGCGGTGAGTGGCGAGATTCGCTTTATCAAAGCCATCTGTCGCGCAGTGCACAACTCAATACCGACGATCGTGTCATGGTCGGCGTCAATCGGTATCGTTCCAACGAAAACGTACCGAGTCCGATAGATCCACCTTCTGCGGCAACGGTGGCTGCGCCATCAACATTACAGATGGTGCGTGATGGCGAGCACTATGAGGAGCGAAGCTCATGAGTGCATCGACAAAGCCCTTCACGTTCAAG
>CAYUZB010000021.1:18843-22159 GCA_964449565.1 uncultured Granulosicoccaceae bacterium
GCATCGACAAAGCCCTTCACGTTCAAGACTGCAGCTCCATCTGTCTGGAAGACGCCAGCGGTCTCACCATCTGCTGTAGGCATCAGCCACAACACACCGGAGAGCATTGATATCAAAGCTGCCTATGAGGCACTGGATATCGACGCCCGAAACATTAAAGTCGACTACCCGGGGTTGCCGCCTTACACACGCGGCCCCTACCCGACCATGTACGTCACACGACCCTGGACCGTGCGTCAGTACGCCGGGTTTTCAACAGCGGAGGACAGCAACGCGTTTTACAAGCGCAACCTGGCTGCTGGTCAAAAAGGCCTGTCCATCGCCTTTGATCTTCCCACCCATCGAGGCTACGACTCCGATCATGAACGTGTTGTCGGTGATGTCGGCATGGCAGGTGTGGCTATCGATTCAATACTGGATATGCAAATCCTGTTCGATCAGATACCACTGGATCAGATGAGCGTGTCGATGACAATGAATGGTGCGGTGTTGCCGATCATGGCCTTGTATATCGTAGCCGCTGAAGAGCAAGGGGTCGACCCGGCAAAACTCACCGGCACTATTCAAAACGATATTCTTAAAGAGTTCATGGTGCGTAATACCTATATCTACCCACCTGAACCCTCGATGCGCATCATTGCCGACATCTTCAAGTACACGGCCGAACACATGCCACGGTTCAATAGCATCAGCATCTCGGGCTATCACATGCAGGAAGCGGGCGCGACCGCCGATCTTGAACTTGCCTATACACTGGCCGATGGGGTTGAGTACATTCGTACCGGAATATCGGCAGGTCTCGATATCGATGCGTTTGCACCTCGGCTATCATTTTTTTGGGCGATCGGAATGCACCACGCCATGGAAGTGGCAAAGCTGCGTGCAGGCCGCATGTTATGGGCGCGTTTACTCAAGCAATTCAATCCGAAGAACCCTCGCTCTTCGAGCCTGCGCACACATTGTCAGACTTCGGGTTGGAGCCTGACGGCACAGGACGTCTACAACAATGTGACACGCACATCGATCGAGGCAATGGCAGCGGTCGGTGGGCATACGCAGTCCTTGCATACCAATGCGTTTGATGAAGCACTCGCCTTGCCGACCGACTTTTCAGCACGTATTGCTCGCAACACACAGTTGTTCATGCAACACGAATCCGGCCTTTGCGCGACGGTTGACCCTTGGGGTGGCAGTTACTTCATGGAATCCTTGACCCGCGAACTGGCGCAACGCGCCTGGCAGCATATCGAGGAAGTTGAATCACAAGGCGGCATGGCCAAGGCGATTGAAGCAGGTATTCCCAAACTGCGTATTGAAGAAGCCGCGGCCCGTACCCAGGCCCGTATCGATAGCGCCGAGCAAACTGTCGTCGGGGTTAACCGCTTGCAACAGGCAACTGAAACGCCAATCGATGTATTGAAGGTTGATAACGCGAAAGTGCGCGAGCAGCAGTTGCAACGCCTGGCAACACTTAAAGCCAATCGTGACAAAGACGCACATGAACGAGCCATTTCAGCATTGACCGACGGCGCTCGCAACGATTCAGCTAACCTATTGGCATTGGCTGTGAACGCCGCGCGAGCGCGGGCGACCGTTGGCGAAATATCCGATGCCATGGAAGCGGCCTTTGGCCGGCATACCGCCAGCATCCAGACCATCGAGGGAGTCTATAGAAAAGCGATGAGCAATCATGAAATTCTCCCCGTAATCGAACAACGTATTGCCACCTTTATCGCAGCAGAAGGCAGACGTCCACGCATACTGGTAGCGAAAATGGGTCAGGACGGGCATGACCGCGGACAGAAAGTCATTGCAACTGCCTTCGCTGATCTGGGCTTTGATGTGGATATCGGGCCGCTCTTTCAAACCCCTGACGAGGTCGCTCGCCAGGCTGTTGACAATGATGTTCATCTGGTTGGTGCAAGTTCTCTCGCCGCGGGGCATCTGACCTTGGTACCGGCCTTGAAGCAATCATTGCACGCACTCGGGCGTGAAGATATTCAGATCGTGGTCGGTGGTGTCGTACCACCGCAAGATGTACCGGAACTTATTGATGCAGGGGCTGCCGCTGTGTTTCCACCAGGCACCGTCATCGCCGATGCTGCACTGAATTTACTCGACACGCTCGCAGCATCACTTGGGCATGCCGGAAGCGAAACAGGCAGTTCGTCGTGATAGCGCTGGCAACACAGACAGGTAGCTCGACGTGACAAATCTGGCAACACTGACAGGTCGCTCGACGTGATAACTCTGGCAACTCGAACTCTCATAGACGGCGTGCTAGCGCGTGAACGGCAAATGTTATCTCGCGCGATCACGCTGACCGAATCCAGCCGTGAAGATCATCGCGAACAAGCGCAAGCGGTGTTACAGGCATTACTACCGCGTACCGGCAAGGCAATGCGCGTGGGTGTCAGCGGTGTTCCTGGTGTCGGCAAAAGCAGCTTTATCGAAACACTCGGACTACGCCTGATAGAACAAGGCTATCGCGTCGCCGTTCTGGCGGTTGATCCAAGCAGTCAACGAAGCGGTGGCAGTATTCTCGGTGACAAGACCCGCATGGGACAACTCGCTTTAAGCGACGCAAGCTATATACGCCCTTCCCCAACCGGTGGTCACTTGGGTGGTGTCACACGGGTAACTCGTGAATCCGTCTTGCTCTGTGAGGCAGCGGGGTTTGATGTGATACTGGTTGAGACCGTCGGTGTTGGGCAATCAGAAACGGTTGTCGCGGATATGGTGGATTGTTATCTGGTACTGATGCTGCCAGGTGCCGGTGATGAACTACAAGGGATCAAAAAAGGTGTGTTGGAACTCGCTGACATCATCGCCGTGAACAAGGCTGACGGCTCATCGAAAATCGATGCGGAACACGCCAAGGCTGCCTATCAAAGAGCATTATCGATTCTACAGCCAAGCGGGAGTTGGAAACCCAAAGCGCTCACCTGTAGTGCCCTGACCGGAGACGGGCTGGACGAGTTGTGGGAAACTGTGCGCAATCATCGTCGTCTGTTGATTGACTCAGGCGAACTTGTCGCCTTGCGTGAAAGTCAGCGAGTCAGATGGTTGTGGTCAATGGTTGACCAGGCAGTACTGGATTCATTTCGTCGTTCAGACGCATTGAAGCCACTTGTTGCTTCTGTTGAAGCGGATGTCCGTTCGCAAAACGTCACCGTAGCCCAAGCGGCACAGATGCTACTACGTGCCTGGCAAGAAGATCGCACTTGATCAGCGAACCTTCACAAAGCAACCTTCTACAGGAAGATCGCGTTTTATCAGCCAACCTTAACAAGCGCGCTTTACCAAGAAGATCGCG
>CAYUZB010000021.1:22259-25074 GCA_964449565.1 uncultured Granulosicoccaceae bacterium
TAACAAGCGCGCTTTACCAAGAAGATCGCGCTCGATCAGTCAAGCTTCACCAAAAACATCGCGCTTGGGTCAGTCAACCTTCACGACCACCTTGCCAAAGCTTTTGCCAAGTAGCACATCGTTAAGAGACGCTGGCGCATTCTCGAGACCATCAACAATCTGTTCCTTGTAAGCGATCTTGCCATCAGCAAGCCAAGCGGTCATATCATTGACAAATTCCTGATAGGTTTCTTTGGCAAAACTGTCGTAGATGATAAAGCCCTGGACCTTAACCTTCATACGCAGGATGGTCCCCATAATGGCGGGTGCGTGATCCGGGCCATCAGGTAGCCCCTTAAGGTTGTACCAGGACACAACACCACAAACGGGCACTCGGGCAAACGGATTCAGTAACGGCAACACCGCGTATAGAACCTTGCCTCCGACGTTCTCAAAATAAATATCAATACCCTTCGGACAAGCCTCTTTGAGCTTGGCGGCAAAGTCATCGCTGCGATGATCGATGCATGCATCAAATCCGAGCGTCTCGACCACATGCTTGCACTTGTCGGCGCCACCTGCGATTCCCACGACGCGGCACCCTTTGATCTTGCCGATTTGCCCGACGGTAGCACCGACGGGCCCAGACGCCGCAGCGACAACAATAGTTTCACCTGCTTTAGGTTCACCGATTTTCAACAGACCGGCAAATGCGGTATATCCAGGCATTCCAAGAATGCCGAGTGCCCAGGATGAATGACTCGGGTCATTGCCTAGATTGACAAGCCCTGTACCGTCGGAAACAGCATAGTCCTGCCAGCCACTATCGGCCAGAACCTGATCACCCACCGCGTAATCCGCATGATCCGACGACATGACTTCGGCAACCACCTGCCCTGTCATGACTTCACCGATTTTTACCGGTTCGGCATACGACTTGGCATCATTCATCCGTCCACGCATGTACGGATCAAGTGACAAGTACACGGTGCGAAGCAGCACCTCACCAGAAGCCGGCTCAGGGACTGAAGCATCTTCAAGTCGCAAAGTATTGTCATCGGGTAAACCGTTTGGCCGTTGGGCCAGCACAATACGTCGGTTGCGCTCAGTGGTTTGCTGCGAAGTTTGCTGGGTGGTTTGCGGCACGAGTAATCTCTGGTTTGCTGGCGGCTTAATGCTTTTCCTGGACCAGTACCCATGGCGCAGTTACCACACACCAGAAATCCGGTTCCCTCGCAGTCCAGTCACGGGCATCGTCGTCTGATGCTCGCATGACCTGCTCGTGTTCAAGCCAGGATTGCAGTTGCGTTGCGTTATCTTCAGCCAGACAGGCAGCCGCCTCGATCAAATCGATCTCTTTACTGACTTTGATAACAACGCCACGGGCAAAATGACGTACCAGCTCCTTCCAATTGACTACTGCAGTCTCAGCATTGATCTGTTCGTGCAGGGATTGCTCTGGCTTATCATCACGGTGATGGTCAGCTTTACTTGCAAGCTCGCCATCGTCACTCATAAGCTCCCCATCACCACTCATATGAGATATAACTCAAGCCGGTCTCATCTGAGAAATAAAGGCATTCGAGCGTTCGATGGATTGATTCATTTGTTGTATCAATGTTTCGATATCACCCTCAAGATTATTAAACGTCGTTTGCAAGGAACCGACTGCCTGAGCGTTCAGATTGTGCTTCAGGTACAAAACGTTGTCGCGTAAGGTATTGAGCACGGGTTGCATGCTGGCTTCCGCCTGCTTCATGCTTGCCAGCATCGTCTCGTATCGTTGCTGGGTGTCCTTGAGTTTACTTTCGCTGTCACGGCGCAGATTGGCGTCGGTGTACTGATTGTTTTCGTTTGCCCATTCTTCGAAGAGATCTTCAGCGACTTGTTCAACATCTTCGATTTGTTCGGAGACTTCGTCGGCCGCGTCCTGGCTGTCTTCGTATTCATCCTTCAGGCGGTCGTAGGCTTTCTTGAGCCCGGTTTCCTCAATTTGAACAATTGTGCCAAAACGCTCCAAAGCATCCTGGAATTGTTCCTGCGCTTCTTGTTGTGCATCGCGCGTGTCTTCAACGTTTGACACCAGCAGATCACGTTTGTGAATGCCGATTTTTTCGAGCGCGTTGTACTTGGCCGAAGTGGCCGCAGTGCACGAAGCAATGAGGGAGACAGCGACGAGTAGCAATAGACGTTGCATGACTTTCATACTTGATTCATCATCAGGATCCAAGCCTTAATGGTATCACGCAGCCCTCATTACTCGCCCATGAAGATCGAAGACACGATCCGTACGATCCAGGATTTCCCCAAGCCCGGAATCCAGTTTCGCGATGTAACCACCCTGTTCGGCGACGCACGCGCCTTCCGCATGGCGATCGACATGCTGCTACACCCGTTTGCCGGTGTACCGATTGACAAGGTTGCCGCCCTGGAGGCACGTGGATTCATACTAGGCGGCGCCATTGCACACCAGTTGTCGGTCGGCTTCGTACCGATCCGCAAGGCCGGTAAGCTGCCGGGGCCTCGCCTGGCGGAAGCCTATACGCTTGAATATGGGGAAGCGACAATGGAGCTGCATGAAGGCGCTATAGAACCTGGCGAACGTGTACTGCTGGTAGACGATCTGATCGCAACTGGCGGTACCTGCGAGGCGGGTATCAATCTGATTCGGCGCGTTGGCGCGGATGTCGTTGGCACCGCGTTTGTCATAGATCTGCCGGATCTCGGCGGGCGCAAGCGGGTCGAAGCCATGGACGTCTCGGTGCACACCTTGTGCGAGTTTGCTGGCGACTAGCATTTGCTACCGCATTTTACCAAGTCTAATTTTTACGCCCTG
>CAYUZB010000021.1:25174-27100 GCA_964449565.1 uncultured Granulosicoccaceae bacterium
TTGTTTCTACGTCCTTTTTAAACGGCTTTTTGACGGTGGCTTTTGACTGAGCCATTTACCGCGCCTGTTTATCGTCACGCGCAGTATTGAATCTTTCTGCTTCTCGTTTGGCAAGTGAGACTACGGCCTGCACAGCTCGCATCGCTTTACCTTCCTTGGACTGCAAAAGTGCGCTGGGTGATAGTTCGCCGACGGTTAAAAGATCACGCAGTTTTTCGAGCGTGCGCTCACCTATTCCGTGCACTTCGATCAGGGTTTCTATTGTTGGAAAAGGGCCGTGATCTTCTCGCCATTGAACGATTCGCGCCGCTTTTTTGGGCCCTATACCCGGTAGCGCTTCGGCCAGTTCGTCAACCGTTGCCCGGTTGATGTCAACGAGCTTGTCTGCTGCTTGTGCTATCGAGACAAGCGTGACAATCATGATCAGACACAACAGTAGCGAATAAAGCCTGAAGCAATTTCGGAGATGCATCGTGACGTCCTTGTCGAGAATGACAAACGGACTTTGCCTGCCAGTTGCTAGCGGCGCAAGACCTTTTCATGCATCTACTGGTAACGAATACAGGTCGGTAGAAATGTTGTCAGCGTGAGCACACAGAGATTTCCCGCGCCCTACCTATCTATGTACAGCCAGGAGGCAATAGGTCAATAACGTTCGAGCGAGCCTTATTGACCGGTGCTTAGCTGCAAACTGCCTATGGGCGAGCTTTGCTGGTTCCGACAATGTTGGAGCAACAATAGCAACGCCAACTGAATGCCAAAAATCAGAGATGCCCACCAAAGATGCAAGGGCTGAGCGAACATGGGTAAATTCAAGCGATCCATACTCATACCGATGACAACAGTCCCTACCAGAAGCGCCGCCAAGGCGATACACAGGCCGCGTAGCAAACGCCATTGAGTAGCGCCTAGTATGGAAACAATCAACCACGCGTTGAGCAGCATCACCGGTATTGCGTAATACTTGTGGAAGCTGAATATC
Organism: uncultured Granulosicoccaceae bacterium; assembly: GCA_964449565.1. Taxonomy (GTDB): domain Bacteria; phylum Pseudomonadota; class Gammaproteobacteria; order Granulosicoccales; family Granulosicoccaceae; genus Granulosicoccus. Next base: position 26,157 of record CAYUZB010000021.1, read on the forward strand.
AATGGCAGGTTGTCGATCCAGAGATGACGATTCTGATAATCGCTGTTGCGGGCAACCATGTCGACCGCTTCCCTGACTTGAGTTCCGACCACCAGCTGTAACAAACCTGCACCCATCGCAACGATCAACATGGGGTATACCCATTTCGACAGATCTGCGATGTCAGCAAAGCGAAATCGATGGCGAGCCGAATGAATACATGCCGCAATGACAATCCCGACGATGACTTGCGCGAGAAGCATGTGAATTGTGATCATTCCCGGCAAAAGATTACTTGCCACCACACGTGAACCTAGCCAGCCCTGCACTCCCACGAGAATGAACCCAGCCAGCGACAACCAGAACACAGACGATTCACGCTTGCGCAAGGGATAAGCAAAGATCAGCGTCAGCAAAATCGTGAATCCAGTGAAGACGCCCAGCAACCGATTGAGATATTCCGTCCAGGTTTTGCGCACGTTAAAGAGCGTGTCGGCATACCCTCGATCTGCATAAATTTCCTGATAGTTCGAAGGGAGTTCAGATTCACTAAGCGGCGGAATCCACTGACCAAAACAGGTTGGCCAATCCGGACAACCCATACCTGCACCGGTTGCCCGCACAATACCGCCAACCAGAATCAGTGCATAAATAGTGGCAATCGTGCCAACAGCGCACCACCAGAATCGTCGATAGCGGACATTGTCTGTGGCGTCGCCAGACGCGTTGTTATTTGTGGTGTCAGGCATGAGGAACAAAAAAGACGAAAAACGCTGTGATGATACGCGATACGAGCCGCTTCACTCGATGGTTTGACACTGATCTGTTATTCGCGCTGGGAACGGATCGAAACGCCAGATCCTGCACGTCGTTTTTCCCGTGGAAAACACCCCTATAAGCACAAAATCCAAGCGTTTTTCTCTGGTAAATACCGATAGATCAGATACTTAGCGGGGTCAGACCCC
>CAYUZB010000021.1:27200-42182 GCA_964449565.1 uncultured Granulosicoccaceae bacterium
AGCGTTTTTCTCTGGTAAATACCGATAGATCAGATACTTAGCGGGGTCAGACCCCAGAAAGGTTTATCTCGGTGCCGTGGCGGATGCTTTCGTCGGCGGCGAGACAGACTTCGAGCGAGCTGACGGCATCCTGCATGTGACGGCTCAGGTCGAGATCTTCGTTGATTGCCTTTAGCATGAACGCCTGTTCGCGATCACAGAGTTCCTGATGCCCTGGTTCGTCTGCCATGGACAGCAGCTTATCTTCGTGGACAAAATTGCCCTGATGATCAAGCTCACTGTGATGAACGCGGATGGTTGAGGTTCGGGTATGGGTATCCATGTCATCCGTTTTTGCGCCTTCGGCCATTTCGATCGACACACATCCAGCGGGGGACACAATGTCTTTGACGAAGAACGCCGTCTCCGACATCATCGGCCCCCACCCTGCCTCGTACCAGCCAACCGAGCCATCCTCAAAGATCACTTGGAAATGGCCGTAGTTATACATATTGGCGTCTATGTCATCGGCAAGACGCAGCCCCATGCCTCGCACCTTCACGGGTTTGGCATCCGTGATCTGACACATCACGTCCACGTAGTGAACCCCGCAATCGACTATCGGTGACAGTGAATCCAATAGATTCCTGTGTGTATCCCAGGTCGCTCCCGAGCTTTGCTGATTCAGATTGAGCCGGAAGACATAGGGACCGCCCATCGCTCTGGCTTCTTCGATCAAGGTGGTCCACGAAGGATGATGTCGAAGAATATAACCAACCACCAGTTTTCGATCATTGGCAACCGCAGCATCAACAACCCGTCGAGCATCTTTGACAGTGGTAGCAATCGGCTTTTCAACGAACACATGAGCCCCGGCTTCCATGGCAGCAATCGCATAGTCGGCATGCGTATCCGAGTAAGTACACACTGACACAAGCTCTGGCTTATAGCGCTGCAGTGATCGATAGAAATCTTTTTCCAGTGTGTACTGTTTCAATTCATCCGCCATTTCAGGCTTCGAACGATTGACGAGCCCGACAATGTCAAATCCGGCTTGCCGATGATAGGCAAGCGCATGACTGCGCCCCATGTTGCCAAGCCCTGCTACCAGTACTTTCATCATGACTCCGATGGCTTACAAATCGTGGGTTAGAGGTTTTTATCCATATCGCTCACTAACTTCTAACTGGTTTACTTCGCTGTTGTTATCCCTGAAACAGGAATAACCGCATTATTCAGACAAGGACTAGCTGTATTAGCTGTAGCCCAAGCTATTTCGACAGAATGTACCTGCTGACGCCCCGCTGCGCAGCAAGGCGCATCATCAAATCGGGCTACTTCCATCACGCTGAAGGTCCCCAGAGTATCGCGCGATACCTCTTCAAGGTCTGCAAAGAGCGCTTCTCCAGGGGCATATCTACCCCCACCGACCGACAAACAGCGACTCGGTCTCATTCGCCCGATTACCAGAGATGTGCTCAGCAGCGGCCCTCAACGTTGGAAAACCATCCAACATCACATCAACAACAGTCAAGTACGCCAGTTAGGAACAAATGAACTTTTCCCACCCCCAACAGGACCAAACAAGCATGTACGAGACTGTGACAAAGAATTATCGGCTGGGCCCTGCCCTGATTGCGCTCGCGGCTCTGACCGCCATGCCGATCCTGCTGTCACTGGCAACGCTGATGCTGGTGGGTGTGGCGAAAGCGAACTCGACATCTACCACCACTCCGGGTGAATTTCCGGATACAACTCTGGGTCTCTGGAGCGAGAAAAGCTTCAGCGGCAATACCCGCTACGAACTTGTCGACGAAGAGGGCCGCCGCGTACTACGTGGCAGCACCGCCGGCCAGGCCTCCGTTCTGTACAAGGAACAAACGATCGATCTGGACAAAACACCTTGGCTTGACTGGTCCTGGCGAATCGATCGAACCTATTCCGGTATCGACGAGCAAGCCCGTGACGGTGATGATTTTCCGGCACGACTCTACGTTGTGGCGCAAATCGGTTTTCTTCCATGGGAGACACTTGCCGTCAATTATGTTTGGGCCTCAAACGTGCCAACCGGCACTATCTGGCGTAACCCCTACACAGACAAGGCCGTCATGATCGCGGTCCAGTCAGGCGACACCCATGTCGGGGAATGGATCAGCCAACGGCGAAATGTTGCAGAAGATTTTGCGGCTGCCTTTGATCAACCCATCTCGGAGCTGAGCGGCTTTGCGGTCATGGTTGACGGGGATAACAGCGATCAGACGGCAACAGCGTGGTTCGGCAATATCGACTTCACAGGTCTGTAGAGCCGATTAAGTCCAGATAAGGTCCAACCAGGGCCTTACACTGCCCCACCTGCCCCTATAATTCACCCCGTATAATGGTGAAACACGCAGCGTTTAGCAGGTGCAACGGTAACTATGGACCGACGAAATTTCCACAAACTCTGCGGCGGTCTGCTCGGCTACGCTGCAGGTGGCGCTGCAGGACTGCCCTCGCTTGCGGCGGCCAGCACACCCTATCAGCCAACACAGCTACTTTTCGAGGATGATTCACCGGTTACCCTGGACAGTCTGCAGACCGGAGATGCGTTCATCTTCAGTTATCCCTATCGCACGACACCGTGCTTTCTGGTCAAGTTATCTACGTCAGCCGTGGCTGCAGGCCCATGGCCGGGTGGCGTCGACGATAACTTTACTGTGGTCGCCTACTCAGCTATCTGCAGTCATAAAATGTCACACCCGGCCAAACCAATCAGCCATATTTCCTATCGGCATGAACCCGTGACCTTCTACGACAAGGAAGGCAATCGACAAGACAAAGCCGGCGTGATCAGTTGTTGTTCGGAGCGGAGTGTGTATGACCCTGGCAACGCGGGTGAAGTCTTGAGCGGACCGGCGCCCGTACCCCTTGCCGCCATTGCACTGGATGTCGACGACAAGGGTGTACTGAGTGCCGTTGGCAGTGTCGGCCCTGATCAGTACGATCGCTTTCTGGACAAATTCGGCTTTCGCCTTGCGATGGAATATGGCGTCAGCGATGTTCGCGCTCGCACGGGAGAAACTACCACGGTTGTCGCCGCTGCCGATTTCTCAAAACAACAGGTGCTCTGTTGATCAACTCGCGCCTCATCAAGCAGCTGAAAAAGCTGCCACTATTGGAGTCTGTCGACAAGGAACTGTGGGAACGACTCGCCCCGAATATCGATTCGCGTGACCTCGCAGCTGGCGAAACCTTGTTCAAGGCAGGGCGCAAGTCAGACGATCTTTACATGATCGTCGATGGTGAGATTGGTCTTTATCTGCCCTACAACGATAGTAACGACACCTTTTACTTGCAATCGCGTTTCAAAGGCGATACAGCGGGTGACTTTGCCGTGCTCAATGGCGGCGAACTTCTGGCCAATGCAATCGCCATAAAAAAGACTCGCGTCGCGTCGTTCCCGCGCATGGCCTTCGAACGTCTGGCCGATCTGGATCCAAAGATTCTCGCCCATGTTTATGATGTCGCCGCCAACTTGTCACGTAGCGTGACCTTGTCGCGCGCGTTTCTCGAACTGTTTGGCGTCATCGATACTGACACGATGAACGAACTCTTGAAAGTTACCACCGTGCACCACTATCACAGTGGTCAGGTCTTGTTCGAGGAAGGTGCAGAAGCCAAAGGGCTTTACGTCGTCTTGTCGGGCAGGATGAGTGTCGAGACAACCGACATCGACGGGCAAATGCAGCGCATGGCTGTAGTCAAAGCGCCGGAAACAGTCGGCGAACTCGCCCTGCTGGCAGAGACCCGACGTAGCGCGACCGTTATAGCCGCACGCGAGTCCAGCGTTGCCCGCCTCGACAAGGGAAGTTTCAACGCCTTGATCGCACCGCATGCAAGCATGTTGATGTCACTGTCACGACTCGTGGTTCGTCGTCATGTGGCCAATGTTCGCGCTACCGCTCAATACTCATCCGATCAGAATTTTGTCCTTATTCCGCTCGACGATGGTCTGCCACTACGGCGTTTCGTTTCGCAGCTCAAACGCGAGATGCGAAAGCTCGGTACGACATTGGCACTCGACGCCCATGGCTTTGATACCTTGTATGGCAAGGCCAATGCGTCGCAAACCGAGTTTGAAGATATATTCAATACAGCGGTCGCCGAATGGTTGGACGACAAGGAAAATCGCTTTGATTCGATCATCTATGTGGCTGATTCGGAGTGGACGCCATGGACCAGGCGTTGCGTCAATCGTGCTGACCGTGTTCTGTATCTGGCCAGCGCAAATGTCGACAATGACGATTCGATCCGAGACATAGAGGCGAATTTGAACGGGCGCTTCGCGGCCTCGCGAATCCGACCTATGGTCGACCTCATCTTGCTGCATGCACCAGAGACACTAAATCCGAAAAATACTGCTCGTTGGCTTCAGTCCCGCCAACTTGATGCATTTCACCACGTTCGCATGGGTGACGATTCGCATTTCTCTCGTCTCGCCCGCCGCTTGTCGGGACAGGCGAGAGGGATCGTACTCAGCGGGGGCGGTGCACGTGGTTATGCCCACCTTGGCGTGCAACGCTTGATCGAAGAGCAGAATATTGAGATCGATTACGTCGGCGGCGCAAGCATGGGCGGCTTGCTCGGAGCGTCAATGGCGATGGGCAGAAAGTATGCGGAAATCGATGCCTTGTCTGCAATTTTCGCCAACAAACAGGCATTGTTTGATTACACCTTACCGGTCGTTGCCTTGATGAAATCGATGAAACTCACGCGCTTCTGTCGCGAGGTTTATGGCGATCTGCAAATTGAAGATCTATGGGTGCCGTTTTTCTGTGTGTCATCGAATCTGGCAGATGGCCGTGAAGTCGTGCATGATCGCGGCCCTTTGTGGAAAGTCGTACGCAGTACGATCTCAATACCCGGCGTGTTCTCGCCAGTACCAACACCAAATGGCGATCTGTTGATTGATGGTGCCGTTCTGAATACCTTCCCCGTTGACATCATGGTCAAAAGACTCGGAAGCAAAGGCAAAATCATCGGCGTCAATGTCAGCCATATTCCAGAACAGTTCTGCTACTACGACTTCGATACCTCATTGTCGGGTTGGTCTGTGCTGTTGTCACGCGTGAATCCGTTTTCACAACGTATACGCGTACCCCGCATTGCCGAGACCTTGCTGCGCTCAACGGATATCAAAGGCATTGAAAGGATGAATGAAACCAAAGCGATGCTGGATATACTGATCGAACCCAATGTACGCTCCATTTCGCTGCTCGATTTCAATTCGTATAAAAGAATCAGCGAAATCGGTTACGAGGAGGCACGCCGGATATTTGCTCGTCACGGCTTGTGTGAACCACTAGAGCCGCAACTGGAATCCGATGAGCCAGAAGCAATGCACGCGGCAGTGACGCAAACACTTTAACGTTTCTTTAGTGTTACTACTTTGGCGTTGCGTTTGTCAGCAGTGACGAAAGCGCTTCAGACTTTGATGCAATAGCCAATGGCGTCACCCCTTCGCGGTTTTTACTGAGGGTGCTGGCGCCGGCATTCAAAAGCAATTCAACCATGTCAGACTGACCAGTTTCAAGGCTGACTGATACGGCATGATGCAAGGGTGTGTTGTCGTATTCGTCTACCGCGTTGACGTTGGCTTGTGCTTTTTCGATCAGCAAGCGCGCTACGGACAAGTGGTCATTGTCAACGGCTCGCATCAAGGGTGTAAATCGATAGACATCCGGAACTCGTCCATCCGCGCCGATCTCAAGCAGCCATTCAAGCGTTTCGGTAAACCCTTTGGCCGACGCGATGGTCACTGCAGTCCATCCATTTGTGCCTTGCACATGAACATCAGCGCCTAGCGTTTTGAACCAACGAGCCAATTCGAGATCGTCACCAAGTATCGCAAACATGAAGGCCGTACCACCAGTCACCGTACGCGAATTGATATCACTGCCAGCGGCCACCAGTGATCTGGCAAACGCCTTGTCACCGAGCTTTGCAGCGACCATCAGTGCAGTCTTACCATTGGATGCTGTCAATGGCAGCAGCAAGTCTGGCGAATGTTCGTCAAGCAGACGTGCGAGTGTGTCAGTGCGGTCATTGCCAATGGCGCTGATCCAGGCCGCTTGAGCTGAAGCGGTTTCATCGGTATAGACCGCTTGAGCAGAAACGGCTTCATCGGCATTGGCAGATCGGATCAGGACAACGTGACACAGCAGCATCGCAAGAATCGCTGCAAACGTATGATAGGCGAACAGACGACTTGCAGACTGCCTGATCATTGAACGCCTGTGCGCGCCAGCACATCGGCGAACGCAGTGTCAGGATCATAATGGCCCGTCATGCGAATGATGGCATCTTTGCCGACCGCTTCGTCAAGCAAACTGCGTAAACCACTACGCAGCACATCACTCAATGGCACACGTTGCTGCCACAACACCTCGCAGTATTCATTACCGAGGAACAGCATCACTTCATCGCGCTCGGTCAGTAATTTCAAGGTATCGAAGTGCGCACTGCTATGCCCGGTCAAAAACATCACCATGCCATGACAGGGTTCAGGCGAAGTACCTACCTCTATCGCAAGTTCAACAAGGGTTCCTTTTTCATGCTCATGCAGGTCAGCTTCGAAGCTGACTGCAAAAGGACCATTGTCGAGCTTGCCGTTTGCAAGACAAGCGGCATCGGCAGGAACAACGAAAAACAGCGCTGCAGTCCACTCGCCGTGATCAATTTGTACCGGTATGCAACTGAGCGTGACGTTGGCATTGTGCAATGCCACGATGACGTCATCGGGAAATCGTTCCAAGGTCTGGGTCACGCGAGGATTCAGCCGGTGGTATTGACTGTTAACTTAGCAGTTTTCACGCGGCTCAGCAGCAAGGCGGTTCGGTGTCTGTGAACCGAACCGCCTTGCCAGACAAAAATACCAGCGGCTGCCTCCCGAAAGCCGCTCTCCCTCACCGAAGCCGAAGTAGCTAGTTGGCAGGGGCTGAACGGGTTCCCGAACGAACTCTTCGCACAGCACCCTCGCTAGCAGAGGCACGAGCCAGACCTTCGCGGATTCCTGCGAATTCATCCGCATCCATAACACGGTCCTTGGCCTGCATTTTCTCGAACCAGAGATCGTGATGCTCTCTCGCCCATTCTTCGGATACGTATCCCGTCGACATTGCTTCGAAGGAACCTTCAGAACCGGCCGTGCCGATATAGATATGACCTAGTGCTATCGCAGTCCAGCCTATTCCCAAGGCTGCATGGATCAGATTGGCTTGCTGCATGTCTGCACGAGAACCACTGATCCATGGCAGTACATCCAGCGCTGCAGGCAACGTGATGCCATAGACCGGCGCGATCATGCCGACACCGGTCAGGCACACCACAACGCCGACGGTCGCCAACAACCAGAACCAGATCTTTTCACCCGCGTTCATGCGGCCAGCGGATACATGTTTGCTACCAAACAAGCCACCGCCTTTGACCAGCCATTTCAGATCGGTTGCCGTCGGAATGTTGTGCGCAACCCACATGATGATCATCATGATTACCCCAACGGTAAAAACAGGCCCGAGGATGTTGTGAATCTGGATGGACAATCCCGCCCATGTAGCAAAGCCTGCTTTACCCAATACCGGTATCAAGACGTTCTTGCCGATCAACATACTGATGCCCGTAATGGCCAGGGCAATAAATGAAATCGCCGTGATCCAATGAATCAGTCTTTCAAACCAGCTCCAGCGCTTGATCTTTCGGCCGGTTCGTCGTGCCGGCAGTTTGTTCTTGCGACCAAAGATCAAATGGTAGAGAAGGATGATGACTGCCATGCCTGCAATCACCCAAGGCAGTTTTTTACTCAAATCACCGGCGCGAGTCTGTTGCCACTGAGTACCACCGTTACCCGGCTGAATCAACATGCCGGTCTCCGGACCTTTGACCGCTGAGTAACCTGACAAGCCATCTTTGACCGCGCCCCAAAAATTAGAGCGCGGGTTGCTACCTGCAGTTGAACCACTGTCCTGAGCAACAGCTTCATAGCCAAGAAAATGAGCCGTGTAGCTCATCAATGGCAGCACAAACGCCAGACCGAGAATGGCCAACAGGCTGTAGGCCAGGATGCGATGCTTACGCCGTCGCTTCAGTTGCGCTTCACTTTTCATGATTGTTGCCTCATGTCATGCATGCCAATGTCGAATAGTCGAGAATCCAATAACGCATCATTAGTCTCTCCCCTAGCCTTCGCTGTACGCTGTCTCCCAGCCCCAGGTTTGCGGACGACCACCGCGACGCAATACACGCTCACGATAGATATTCGCAATCTCTTCGCCGTCACCGGCGATCAGGGCCTTGGTTGAACACATCTCAGCACACAGTGGCAGCTTGCCTTCAGCAATACGGTTACGACCGTATTTCTCGTACTCGGCGTCTGACAGATCTTCCTCATCAGGACCACCGGCACAGAAGGTACATTTATCCATCTTGCCGCGAGCACCAAAGGACGACTGCTGCGGGTACTGTGGCGCGCCGAACGGGCAGGCATAGAAACAGTAACCACAACCAATGCAGAGGTTCTTGTCGTGCAACACAATGCCATCGTCGGTGGTGTTGAAGCAATCAACCGGACACACCGCCTGACACGGAGCATCGGTGCAATGCATACACGCTACCGATATCGACTTTTCACCCGGATTACCATCATCGAGTGTGACGACACGTCGACGATTCACACCCCAAGGCACCTCGTTCTCGTTCTTGCATGCAGTGACGCAACCATTACATTCGATGCAACGTTCCGCATCGCACAGGAATTTCATTCTTGCCATGTTGTTCTCCTCGTGATCAAGCTGCGGTTATTTTGCAGAGCGAGCACTTCGACTCCTGCATCTGGGTGACGGAATCATAGCCGTAGGTCATCGTGGTGTTATCGGATTCACCACGCACATACGGTGCTGCCCCTTCCGGGTACTTGTCCAGCAAGTCTTCTCCCTGATAATGCCCACCGAAGTGGAACGGTGTAAACACAACCCCGCGTGCCACTCGATCGGTAACCATTGCCTTGACCTTTATCTTGCCGCCTTCAGGACCTTCGAGCCAGACCATCTGGTCGTGCTTGATGTTGACATCGTTGGCGTCCGCCGGATTGATCTCGACGAACATGTCCTGCTGCAATTCAGCCAGCCAGGGGTTTGATCGGCTTTCTTCACCACCACCTTCATATTCAACCAATCGGCCACTGGTATGAATGAGTGGGAAGTCAGTTGAATAATCAACCGCCTGGATAGAGCCATAACGAGTCGGTAGTCGATAGTGCGACTTGCGATCTTCGTAAGTTGGATAATCCTCAACCAGATCACGACGCGAGGTGTACAGCGGTTCGCGATGTACGGGGACTGGATCCGGGAAGGTCCAGACATTGACCCGTGCTTTCGCATTACCAAACGGCGCACAACCGTGCGCGATAGCCACCCGCTGGATACCACCGGATACATCGGTCTTCCAGTTCTTGCCTTCGGCAGCTGCCTGCTCTTCCGGCGTCAGATCACCCCACCAGCCAAGCTGCTTGAGCATGTCGGCCGTGAACTCAGGATAACCATCCTCGATTTCCGCACCAACTGACCAGGAGTCTTCTGCAAGCAGGTTGACACCGTCTCGCTCGACACCAAATCGGGCGCGGAAGTTAAGACCACCTTCTGCCACCGGCTTGCTTGGATCATAGAGATTCGGCGTACCGGGATGCTTCATGTCAGCGGTACCCCAACAAGGCCACGGCATGCCGTAGAACTCGCCATCATTCGGTCCACCTTTCGCCTGCAGAGTAGTGACATCGAAGTGCTTGCGATTGTCCATATGCTCCCTGATGCGTTCAGGGCTTTGACCGGTATAGCCAATCGTCCACATACCTTTGTTGAACTCACGGGTTATGTCTTCGATCAGTGGCTCATCGTTTTTGACCTCGATGTTCATGGTCAGCTCTTTACCAAAACCGAGCTTTGTTGCGAGCTTGTACATGATGGTGTGATCAGGCAATGATTCGAACAGCGGCTCGATGACTTTGTCACGCCATTGCAATGAACGGTTGGACGCGGTAACTGAGCCATAGGTTTCGAACTGTGTAGATGCTGGCAACAGATACATGCCGTCCTTGCGATCAGGCAGAACTGCCGTATGTGTCGGGTAAGGATCAATGACAACGAGTAGATCCAGTTTCTCCATCGCAGCCTTCATCTCAGGCCCACGTGTTTGCGAGTTCGGTGCATGTCCCCATAGCACCATCGCGCGAATATTGTCTTTTTGCGCGATGTTTTCCTTATCTTCCAGGACACCATCAATCCAGCGAGAAACCGGCATACCAGCGGTGTTCATGGGTTGCAGGTCAGTGTCGCCTTTCTTTTCGTAGGAACCCTGATCAAAGCGACTCTTGACCCAATCGTTCTCGAGGCCCCAGACACCTGACCAATGTTTCCACGAACCGGCTGACAAACCGTAGTAACCCGGCAATGTGTGTGACAGCACACCGAAGTCGGTGGCTCCTTGCACATTGTCGTGACCGCGGAAGATATTTGCACCACCACCGGACTTGCCGATATTACCCAGTGCAAGCTGCAAGACACAGTAAGCACGTGTGTTGTTGTTGCCGATCGTATGCTGTGTTCCACCCATGCACCAGACAATCGTACCGGGGCGATTTTCAGCCATGGTTTGCGCCGCTTGCTTGAGTTGCGCTTCTGGAATACCCGTAACACGCTCGGCTTCATCCGGCGTCCACTTCGCCACTTCAGCGCGGATGTCTTCCATGCCGTAAACCCGTTGGCGAATGTATTCCTTGTCTTCCCAGCCGTTTTCGAAGATATGCCAGAGAATGCCCCAGATAACCGGAACATCAGTACCTGGACGCATCTGCAGGAATTGATCAGAGTGCGCTGCGGTACGCGTAAAGCGAGGATCAACGACAATCAGCTTGGAGCCATTTTCCTTGGCTTTGAGGATGTGTTGCATAGCAACCGGGTGTGCTTCTGCCGCGTTTGAACCGATAAAGAACATGGCTTTGGAATTGGCCATGTCGTTGTACGAGTTCGTCATCGCACCATAGCCCCAGGTGTTGGCTACACCGGCAACCGTGGTCGAGTGACAAATACGCGCCTGATGATCAACGTTGTTGGTCCCCCAGAGCCCGGCAAATTTTCTGAACAGATAGGCCTGCTCATTGTTGTGCTTGGCCGAACCCAGCCAGTACACGGAATCAGGTGATGATTCTTCGCGAATCTTCAACATCTGATCACCGATCTCATTGATGGCAGTATCCCAATCCATTTTGGTCCACTTGCCATCGACGAGCTTCATCGGATATTTCAAACGACGTTCGCCATGCCCGTGCTCACGAACCGACGCCCCTTTCGCGCAGTGAGCGCCAAGATTGATCGGCGAGTCGTAGTCGGGTTCCTGCCCGGTCCAGACACCGTTTTGTACCTCGGCGATAACACCACAGCCGACAGAACAGTGTGTACAAATGGAGCGGATTTCTTCGGTGGGAACACCCGCTTTCGCGTATGTCGTCTCCGCCGCTCGGGCTTTCTTGAGCATACTCGGGCCTGCAGCCACGGCAAGCGCTGCGCCACCGGCAGTGATCCCTGAGTTACGTAAAAAGGTTCGGCGATTGACCGAGCTTCCAAGGAGCGAGTGCGATCCCTTGGTCGCTGAACCTGTCTGCGTGCCGTTTGGCACACCGTTCAACTTGCGCGTTAGTTTCATTAGCTATCTCCTGCGTGATCCTTATCGTTAAACGGCGTCTCAGAACCGCGCTTTTGCGTAGTATTTTTTGACGTGATCGGTCAGCTCGTAACCCTTGCCGTTGGCAACGGTATCCGGTGCTGAAGAATCACCAGCATTTTCAATCACATCACTTGCCGCCGCTGCTGCCCCGGTTGCGGCAACTCCACCTGCAACAGCTGCCCCCTGGAGAAATCCGCGACGTTTCGCGTCAATGAATTTCGGCTTTTCCTGATTGCTCATAATGCTTCTGCCTATATCAATTAAAGTTGTCCAACTTATTTACCCATGCATAAATCGAGTTGACCGTCGTCAGCTCTGCATGGCTAGCATTTCACTTTCAAACTCAAAAAACGCATTGCCGAAAAAACCAACACCGCGATAAAAATGGGCATTGTTGGCATTTTCAACATCATCAAAAAATCGGCTGACCCAAGGCTCGATGTGATCCTTGTAAAAAGTCTGTTGGGTTTGCAACGATATTTCGTCACTGCTCTGAATGATCAGTGCCATCGCATCACACAATGCGGCTATATGATCTTCGGACTCGGCCACATTTTCCTGTCGCTCAATGCCGAGATTTGCCAGATCCTGACGCAGCAAGGCAACCGGCTTCTCCATCAAGAAGCCTGTCAGATACCAGGAGCCGAAAGGCACAAGCTCTCCGCGGCCGACACCGATAAACAGATCAAAATATTCTTGTTGAGTGGCTTCAAGTTCGGCTTTCTGACTCGCCTGCTTCAGCAGCTCCCAGCCCATGGCAATCTTGCCTTCACTGGTGTCTACCTCACCGATACCCGCAAGCGTGTCCAACAGCTCTTGATCAGGCTCTCGGGCGAATAGTCGGGCCAGCAGCTGATAGACGCCAGCGCGCATCGCTTGCGCCTGATCATTCAGGAAAGCTTGCTCGTCCCTGACGGGAATGCCCCGCGCAGAACTGCCCTGGGAGGGGGAGATTGTGGATTCAGTGGTCATTGCTGTCGCACTCATGACTATTAATCAGCAACCGATGGACCGCTTTTCGCAGCAACAGAGACTGACAAGATCCAGCAGGGTCAATGCTAGCTGGCATAATATTTCCTGATTTCAGATTTACTGACAAAATGTCCCATTCGTCTGAGTGTCTACCAGGATTCAGGACAATATGCTCCATCTCAATTGTCCTTGTGCACAGCGATACCACCCGCATCATCCTCGAACATATCCTTGACGCGACAGTCGCCGCACATCTTGAGCCGCCGTATCGCCTTGTCATCCGTGAACATCCAGTGACCTGCCAGCTTGGATGTCATCGTCTCGATCATGCGTGATGTCGTGAAAGCGGTGTGACAGCTGATGCAATGAAAGGGAGTCTCATCGTGCAGGGTCTCGATACGTCGAGCCTCAACGGAATCCCAGGTGTAGCGTGACTCAAGAGTTATTGCCGACTCGGGACAGGCGGCTGCACACAAGCCGCATTGCAGACAGTTTGCCTCGACCATCCGCAAAGCCGGCGTATCCTGACCATCGAGCAACGCCTTGGCAGGACAGGTAGACACGCAAGCCATGCACAAGGTGCAGGCGGCTGTGTCGACATTGATATGCCCGAAGGGCGCAGTTGACGGAAGCGCGCAATTTTCTGTTGCCGGCTTTAATACATTTGATAGATGATCAAGCGCCATGCGAATTGTCTGGCGCTTGTCACCTGGTGCGGCAAACGTTGCCGCCGGCAATGACATCAGTACATCGCTTGGCGCCGGCAGATCGTCCAGCGTCGCAAGCTGAGTCGACGGTACGATATGCAATACCGTCTCATTGATACCAAGCCCGGATAACAAGGCGTGCAACAACTCACTTTGCTCGACCAAGGCACGATGGTTCGCATCCTGTGTATCGCCATCGTGCAACAACACAATGCGACCGACATGACCCGCCAACAGACTTAACCAGTAATCAAGACCGAAGGCTGATACTTCCTCAACCAGTAACGGCACCGTGTTCGTTGCAAGCTTTGCCTCATCCACCGCAGCTTGCTGGGATTCGGTATGCAACAACAAAGTATCGGCCTCTGACGTCAGCTCCCGTGTTCGATGAATCGCATCTGCCACACGCGGAAAGGCATAGCTCATTGCACCACTGGGACAGACCGTGGCGCAGCTTCCACATCCCTGACAAAGAAAAGGATCAACCACTATTCCTTCACCATCAGATCGGATCGCCGATGTTGTACACACATCGACGCAACGATTGCAGCCATCAAGTTTGCTGCGACTGTGCGCACAGATATCGCGCTTGTAGTCAAAGTAACGAGGCTTGTCGAACTCGCCAACGAGTTCGCCAAGTGATGCGACAGCCTCATCCAGATCTGCAGGATCAGGTACATGCAAGTAACCAAACGGTTTCAGTGCTGCACTTAACAACGGTGTTTCTGACATGTCGAGTACAAGATCAAATGAACCGCTTTCCAGATAAACCGAGACACCCAGATCGATGTCTTTATTGGCATCAACGGCAATGGCCTTGTAAGCACCGAGATGCCCGGTCAGCACCAGTTGCGGCACCGTAAACACAGCAATCCCTGAATCGGTCAGTTGTTTTTCGATACCAGTGACCGATGAATCGCGACACACCACTGTTGCACCCTGCGCCTTGAGTTTCAACGCAGCATCCAGCGCTGTTTCCGCATCCCCGATGACCAGAGTGTGCCCGTTTGAGACGTAGCTGATTTGCGAGGTGGTCGAGAAAGGCGTTCCAGACTGAAGCTCGTCGGGCGTTCGTACCAGCGTTATGGTTTGTTCACTATCACTCATTATTCAATAACCTATCGCCCCTTCACGAAGGCAGCAATTCATCGTTTTTATCTACGGCAGGCGTATCTTCCGCATGCGGGCTATCTTCATCCGTACCGATGTCGTTCAGGTCTGTTTTGCCGCTTGCTTTCGACTCTGTTGAACGCGTATCGCTCGTATCCGCTTCAGAAGACACGTCAAGCTCGTCTGAAGATTCGTTCGTCACTTCTTCAGGCGAATCGGTTGCTGCCTGCTTATCGTCTGCTGCATCGGTTTCATCATCAGAAGCCGTGTTTTCAGACTCGGTTTCCGAAGCTCTAGCCTCTTCTTCCAGGCGTGCTTCCTCTTCCAGGCGTTCGCGTTCGATACGCTCGCGTTCCTTGCGCGCGGTATGCCACTTCATATCAGAAGTCACGGTATCGCCAAGCGGCTCGAAGTAGGTAAAGTCATCGTCGTAGTCATTCAGACCATCACGCACGTTGTAGCT
>CAYUZB010000022.1:0-35778 GCA_964449565.1 uncultured Granulosicoccaceae bacterium
AATGTGCGTGTCGTGCCCGGAAGCTATCTGGCCAGAGAAGTGGCTGGACAGCCGAACCCTGGCAAGAATCATATTCGCCTGGCGCTCGTGGCAACACTTGATGACTGTGTTGACGCCGCCAATCGTATCGTTGAGTGTCTGTCCGACCAGCACCGCGATCAATAAAACTAAACACATCGAATTTCAATAATTCGCCCAAAGCCAGGATTAAACAACATGAGCGACCTAGCAAACATCATCAATGAAGCTTGGGAAAAGCGTAACGATATCACTCCTGCTGACGCAGGCTCTGAGTATGGCAAGGCCGTCGAAGAGGCGATCGCCCTGCTCGATTCCGGCAAGGAACGTGTTGCTGAACCTAAGGGCGTTGGTGACTGGCAAGTCAACGAATGGTTGAAAAAAGCAGTTCTTCTATCGTTCCGCCTGCGTGACAACGCGCCGGTAGAAGCCGGAGGATTTACTCAGTTCTATGACAAGGTACCGGGCAAGTTCACCGATATGTCGGCTGATCAATTGCAGGCAAGCGGCGTACGCGTTGTGCCCCCTGCCATGGCGCGCAAAGGAAGCTTCATTGCAGCCAATACCGTATTGATGCCGTCGTACGTCAACATTGGCGCTTATGTGGATGCTGGCACAATGGTCGATACCTGGGCGACGGTCGGTTCCTGTGCACAGATCGGCAAGAACGTACATTTGTCAGGTGGCGTGGGTATCGGTGGCGTACTTGAACCATTGCAAGCCTCGCCTACGATAATCGAAGATGACTGTTTTATCGGCGCTCGTTCCGAGATTGTTGAAGGAGTCATCGTTGAGCGCGGATCGGTGATATCCATGGGTGTCTATATCGGCCAGAGCACCCGCATCTATGATCGCGAACGTGACGAAGTCACTTATGGGCGAGTGCCAGCAGGTTCGGTTGTTGTGTCTGGCAATCTGCCTTCGGACAACGGCAAATACAGCCTCTATTGTGCGGTAATCGTCAAACGTGTAGACGAAAAGACACGCGGCAAAGTCGGTATCAACGAACTGCTCCGTGTCGTTGATTGATTTTCTTCAAACATATTGGAGAGCCCCCACATGGCAGCCACCATCACACTCTACGGTATCCCGAACTGCGATACCGTGAAGAAGGCACGTCGCTGGCTCGATGCCGAAGGTATCGACTACACGTTTCACGACTACAAAAAGTCGGGCATCGACGCGACAAAGCTAAGCTCCTGGATCAAGACACACGGCATAGACACAATTGTAAACAAACGTGGCACCACCTGGCGCAAGTTGGAAGAGTCAAAGCGCGAAGGTTTGAACGATGCCAAGGCCGTGAAGCTGTTATTGGAACACAACAGCATGATCAAACGTCCAATACTGGAAAATGGCAAGACAAGCCTGGTGGGCTTTGATCAAACCAGTTACCAGGATACACTCAAGTAGACCAGACAAAGAAACGTCGCCAGGTTTTACACCAAACCACTACAGAGACTGTCGGTAATATAAATCAGATTTAAGCAGCATCATATTGCAGACATACCTCAACGTCAGAAAGCACTCATGACTAGGACTTGCGATGGACAAGAGAAATAATAATAGTAACGCTGCGTGGCGTGAGACAGTACCGACTATCTATGGCTCCGGCATACGGCGTAATGCTCGAGCAAAATCGCTAAAATATTGCGCTGCGCTCGAGTGTTTTGTGAACAAGAATACGATATCCTGCGCGCACTCTAGCACTTAGCTTCCCGACATGATGTTGCTCAAGCTTTTCGGTATCACTTTGATATTCGCCTACCTGCTACATGCGTTTATCAGTGGCAGCATCCGCCTGTATCCTTTACCGCTCAACCAATATCGTTGCCGCGTCCACATTCTCGGACTTTTCTGCTTTTCTGTCGTCGCCTTGTCACCGCTAATATGGATGACTTTTTTTGCTGATCAGAGTGCTTTGATCAATACCCATGAGCAACTGATCACCAACCTATGGAGTTGTACGGTCGTGGCAGCGCCGTTCGTTGCGGTCGGCTGTATTGTCTACTTGCATAAAGTCTTGCTGAGTTACGATGATCGATTACCCGATCTTGAGGATGAAAGATTTAGACGAAACCCGATCTTTCGCAGAAAAGGCGATCTTCCGGCAAGAATCAAGCGCAAGTACGCTTCCTCAAAACCCATCATGACGTTGACGGCACCCTCTGTGCACGTTCCGCCTCCGTCTGAGCAACCTGATTTCGAAGATACACTGGCGTCGCTGTTTCAGCCGAACCAAACAAGCCCGAATGAAACGGTTCGCGAGCAAGATTGAGACAGTCATCAGCTGAGGGCAGCCGATGCGGCCGGTATTGTCGACGGGATCCCGATAATTGCCGATCCTTGAGGTAGGCATCATAACCAGATCCCGCGAGGGCGATCTCACCGACAGCCGCGCTATCACCTACAACGAGGGACTCACAGGCATCGGTATCATCAAGCAAAAGAAGTTTCTCCGGCGAATCGATAAGCTCTTCGCCCAAAGGCCGGACCTCTGAAACACCATCAAATGATTTAGCCTGTGCAAAGGACCCGCAATACACTTCGGACATACGGGCATCGACAGCCACGTGGATCGCACGATCGGCAAATTCACGATGACAACCTTGTGCAATGCAATGTAACGTTGAAACACCGTACACCCCGATATCAGCACCAAAGGCAATACCCTGCGCCGCCGCAATGGCTATACGCACACCGGTAAAGCTTCCGGGACCACGACCATAAACAAGACCATCGAGATCTGTTGGGCGCAGGCCTGCATCCGCCATCATCGCATCGATCATCGGCAATAATAGTCGGGATTGTTGCTGCGCTGCGACTCGATGATCAAGGCGTATCTCGTCGTCGATCAACAAGGCGACCGAGCATGCATCGGTCGAGGTATCAAAAGCCAGAAGTTTCATGCGCTTGAATCTTCAGCGATTTCATCTGACCAGGAGGCGCGCTCGCGACGGTAGAAGTCCTCAACTTCGGGCAGATCACGAGTAATAGGCATCGGCGGCAGACTATTGATGAATACTTCACCGTAATTGCGAGTGCGAATTCGCGGATCACACAAAACCAGCACACCTTGATCAGTAACATCCCGGATCAGTCTCCCTACCCCTTGCTTCAAGGCGATGGCGGCTTGCGGTATTTGATACTCGTAGAACGGATTGCCACCCGCTTCCTTCATGTGATCGATACGCGCAGCCATGACGGGGTCGCCTGGAGAACCAAACGGCAGTTTATCGATAACAACCAGAGACAAGGCTTCACCACGCACATCAACCCCTTCCCAGAAACTGCTGGTACCGAGCAGCACCGCATTACCGACCGATTGAAACGCTTCGAGTAATTCCCGCTTGGGCATCTGCCCTTGCACCAATAGGGGAAAGGGTATGCGATCGCTGAGCAATCGAGCCGCTTCGTGCAA
The DNA here is from genome assembly GCA_964449565.1 of uncultured Granulosicoccaceae bacterium. Classification (GTDB taxonomy): domain Bacteria; phylum Pseudomonadota; class Gammaproteobacteria; order Granulosicoccales; family Granulosicoccaceae; genus Granulosicoccus. The sequence continues at coordinate 3,440 of CAYUZB010000022.1, forward strand.
GGCGCGATAACTGGTAAACAGAAGGAAGGCACGCCCGGCACTGGCAGTCAGAACCGGAATAATGGTTTCCATGACCGACGCGGTATACCCTTGATGCTGAGGCTCAGGCAAACCTTCTGGCAGATACAACAAGGCGTTATGTCGATAGTCAAACGGACTGTCAACTTGCAGCTCTTCAGTATCTTCAATACCAAGCTGACCACGGAAATGGCTAAAATCCCCCCCTACTGCCAAGGTTGCCGAAGTAAATATCCAACTCGAATTCATCGCCGCCATGGCTTTCTGAAAAGGTTCGGCAACGGTCATCGGCGTCATGTTCAGGCTGAAGCCAGTACGATAGGTTTCATACCAATGCACGTAGGCACCATCGGCAGGATTGGCGACAAAGCGTGCAAGCGATTCACTGTGCGTAAGCGCGCGCTTATGACAACTTTCCAAACCCTTGCCACGCTCGGCAACCTCTCCCAATGCTTCTTTGAGCGAACCGAGAAGCAATGTCAGACGATCCAGTTCACGCTCTATCGCTGATTGATCCTTGACGGCAATCCAGGCATCGCGCCCTGGATCTATCCCGAATGCCAAACGAAAATGTCGAACTCCTGTTTCCAGCGACTGCGCAAGTTCGCGCAATTCGCTTACTTCAGGCGCCTCGTGCAATTGCTCACCGACCGTGTCGCGGGCCAGATCCAGCAGTTGCCGACTACTCAGTTTACGGCCGAAGAATTGGGCAGCAATCTCAGGGAGTTGATGTGCCTCATCAATAACAAACCCATTGGCGCTAGGTAAGAGATCACCAAAACCTTGCTCCTTCAGCGCAAGATCAGCACACAACAAATGGTGGTTGACAACGACAATGTCAGATTCTTGAGCACGCTTACGCGCCTTGTGGATAAAGCAATCGTCAAGATCTTCGAATTCGTGTTTGGAGCAAAATTCTTCGTTCGAAGTAACAAAGGCCCACGCCATGGATTCTTCCGGCACGCTCAAGACCTCGGCAATATCGCCCGTCTTGGTACGTCGCGACCAATCGGCAATGATGCGCAAATGCTGTTGATGATCAGCGCCGAGCAGTGCTGGATGATTCATGGCACGCGCAAGACGATGTTTGCACAGATAGTTAGCTCGGCCTTTCAGAAGGCTGGTCGAGATGCCAGTGGCTAGCGCTCGTTTTACCAGCGGCAGATCATTGTAAAAAAGCTGATCTTGCAGATGTCGGGTACCGGTTGAAATGATGATGCGCTGACCTGATAGCAAAGCAGGCACCAGGTAGGCGAAGGTTTTACCCGTACCGGTACCAGCTTCTCCAACCAGCCGGGTGCCATTTTCGAACGTGCGAAATACCGCTTCAGCAAGATGCTGTTGTTCAAGCCGAGGAGCAAAACCTGACAGATGCTCTGCAATCGGGCCACGGTGCCCGAGAACTTCCGTTATCGAATCGAGATCGTCTATCACCTGCGCCTCCTTGCGCCGCCCGGAACATCATTGATACTGGTATTGCTGCACCTTTTTGTGCGCGCTACGCACACCGAGCAAGTCTCCTCTGAGATCACGCGCATGTTCAATGATCAACCAGTTGCGATACAAGAGTGCCGTATTGTCTCCGGCAAATGTGTTGGACTTGATGGCAAAATTTTCAGCTTGCGCTGCCTCCAGATTGTCTAGTTGCACTTCCGCCGCCCTGCTCCAAAGCAGACTGTTTTGCGGATTGACTTCCAGAGCCTCATACAGATGCTCCAACGCTGCCGCATCATTACCCTGCAGACGGGCCTCTTCGGCGGCCGACCACAACCGGGCTATTTGCGGGTCTTCAGTGTCCACCCGAATCGAACCATCAGGTAGCTGTGCCGATGGTGCCACAGCTGGCGCTTCTTCGCTCTGCCGCGGCTGTAAATATGCACAGGAACTCAGTAGCGACGTGACCAGCACCACCAAAATGGCAAACGGTCGTTGGGGAGTGAAAATATTCATTACCATGACTTTCCAGATTACTCGTAACTAACAACACTGATTTCAATACGCCGATTCAGGGCGCGACCCGCCGCCGTTTGGTTCGGCTCGCGCGGTCTGCTTTCACCGTAACCATAAGGCTTAAGTCGCGCCGACTCGACACCATTGGCCACTAGATAACGAACCACAGACATTACCCGCAGTTTCGACAATTCGAGATTGGCCGCAGCACTACCTCGATTATCAGTATGCGCCGATAAAGCTACCGTCGCTGTAGGGTAGAGTTCCATTTCTGCGACCAGTTCCGCCAGTACGTCGCGAGAATCACTCGTCAAGCGATGATCTCCGGACGCGAAATCCAGGTCTTCAATAACCCCGTAAAGCGCCGCACAGCCTGAAGAATCAACCAGAATATCAGGCTTGCTACCGGGACACTCATCCTCTGTGTTACGTACATTGTCCTGATCCGCATCAATACTTAACGGTAATACTTGCAGTCCGTCACCACCGCGCGTACCCATCACTCCACAGGCACTCAGCACACTCAACGTGCCTGCGAGCATCAACAACGACAGTGTCTTATCGCTTGTCAAGAGCCTTACTCGACTCGAACTCGTCGCAAGGTGAAGCGCCATGCCAGTACGGTCAAACTCAGAATCACACAAAATATGAGCACCGCGTCGACTGATCGAGATTGAATCGAGCACCCCGATGCATCAAGACCCGTTTGCACGGCATTAACTGGACCGTCAGCGAGTTGTTGCGTTACACCTGGTACTGATATTGGCGTTAACTGGACTGGCGTGGTATCAGTGGCAACGGGCGAACCCGCTGTTCCCGATGTCGCGACGTTCAAGCCACGACCATCAGCGGTCGGGTCCAGATAATCCACAACTCCATTACCATTGGTATCAAGCGGACTCAATGGCAGCGCGCGAAGTCCATCATCCACGCCATCAACGTCAACGACGTCAACAAAGCTATCAACACGCCCATCATTGTCGGCATCGACACCGCCCGCTTCAAGGAGATCCGAGACACTGTCATTATCACTGTCCAGATCCTGAAAGTCCGGCAGATCAGTACCGTCACTATTACGTGGAATCACATCATCGATGCCATCTCCGGTTATATCGCAACAAGTAACATCATTGATACGCTGAAGAAAGTCCGCAATACCATCGGTACCAACGGTCCCGGGTGGTGCGTCGATACGTCCATCACGGTCGTTGTCACGCGGCCCGACAACGCCTGTTTCAACCGTATCCCAAAGACCGTCGTTGTCAGAATCAAGATCGTAGATGTCGGGCAATGCATCATGCCCTGCATCAGAATTTGTCAGGGTATAAACAGCACGCCCCGTGTCGATGGGGAATTCAAACAGGTCGATCAGACCATTGTCGCCGACTGCGCCCTGTAGTCGCCCACCATCGGTCACCAGCGTCGCGATGGCAACCTGACTGGCAGCGCCTGACTCCTGCCAATCCAGAATGCCATCATTGTCACTGTCAAGATCGAGTCGGTTTGGAATACCATCACGATCCGAATCAAGATCATTACCATCTGGCTGAATTTCCCACAGATCGGGCACGCCATCGTTGTCGTCATCTATGTCGGCCGTATCAACAATCTGATCACCATCGGAGTCGAAACGCGTAATTTCAGCAGCGGCAATTGTTGAGATAAACGGTGCAAACAAAGGGATCATGCACAGCACGACCAACAGCAGAATCGCTATCCATCGGCGCTTGTGATTGAGTTGAACATCAACTGCAGCAGGCATGTTTGACTATCATCTGACAGGCGGAACTTCGCCCAATACACGCAGAGGCTAGCAGAGGAAAATCGAAGTTCAAGCACTCCCTGCCAGAGATACAACGGCTGGTAGATGACTGATACTCGCATGCAATGGCCATTCATCAGTCTTGTCAATCGTCGACTTGAACACGCTGCCAATACCAATCAAAACGGGCTGATCGAATCCAATTTCCTTGACCCCTTGCGCGAGCTGGTCAAGTTCGCCAGTCCATCGTTGTTCGTCTTTACACGAGATCGCAGACATGACCACCACCGGTGTAGTGCCAGCCATACCCCCTGCCTGGAGTTTTTGTGAAATGGCCGATGCCGTTCGACCACCCATATAAAAGATCGTAGTCGTGCAAGCCGATGCAACATTGGACCAATCGATATTCTGCGGAAGTTCTCCATGTCGACTATGCCCTGTGATAAACCGTACAGACTGCGCGCAATCGCGATGAGTCAACGAGACACCCAAGGAAGCGGCAAGTGCACTGGCGGCTGTGATTCCAGGAATAACAGTGACTGCAATGCCTTCGCGGTCCAATGAGTCCAGTTCCTCACCGGCTCGCCCAAAGATCATGGGATCACCACCTTTGAGACGTACCACGTTTTTACCAGCGCGAACCAAGCGGATCATCATGCTATTGATATCGTCTTGACGACAACTGTCGCGACCACCACGTTTGCCCACCAGCACCCGTCGCGCCTCTCGCCGCGCCAATTCAATTACCTCTGATGAAACCAGATGATCAAAAAGAATCACATCCGCTGCCTGTAAGGCGCGCACCGCCTTGACGGTAAGCAACTCGGCATCCCCGGGCCCAGCCCCGACAAGCGTCACCGACCCTGTCTTGTGCACATCATAGGTTGCCAGGCGATGACAATCATCCAACAACACTTGTTTGGCATTTGTCGGCGGGTTTGCACGAAACGCTTGTTCGGCGAATCGCTCCCAAAAAGCACGCCGAAGTAATCCCGTATCGAGTCTTTGCATGACTCCAGCGCGAATATCCTGCGCCAATGCAACCCACTCAGATAAAAATTTCGGCAACAATATCTCGATGCGACGACGAATCGCCTGACCCAGTATGGGGGCCGCACCATTGGTCGATATCGCAATGACTGCGGGTGAGCGATTGACGATGGAACCAAACTGAAAATCACAATAGTCTGGTTTATCGATCACATTAGCCGGTACACCTGCGGCATGCGCCGCTTGAGAAAAGGCTGCCGCTTCGGCATCAGTTGCGGCATCACACAGGGCGAGCGATACACCGGAAAAATGCGCCGGAGTCCAGGTATCGTTGAACCAACTACATTTACCCGAGCGTATCAATGCATCGAACGAGTCATCTATCGCTGGCGCACAAACCATAACCTGTGCACCACTGGCAGCCAACAACTCGGATTTCCACGCCGCCGCGTCAGTTCCACCAGCCACCAACACGGTTTTACCCTTGAGATTGAAGAACACCGGCAGAACGGACAGCTCGTCAATACGCTCTCGCGCGCCGGAGTTACGCCAGCTTCGCATCTGCGACCACGCTTGCATTGATTATCTCTCTGATTTCAGCTTTGCAGGATCCACAATTTGTCCCGGCCAATGATGCTTGCCCAACGGCTTCAACCGTCAACGCGCCCTTGTTTATCGCTGCAACAATCTCGTTGATACCCACATTCATACACGAACACACAATTGCTCCCTTGTCAGGGATGTCACTCTCGGGGCGTCCTGCCAGAATTCGCCACCGTGCAGACATGTCAGAAAACGTCCGCCCTAGCTGATCAGCTGCCCATGACCTTGATGTGGTAACCCTGCGCGTTGACAGATAGAGTGCACCTAACAGTTGATCATCGTGGAACTTCGCAAAACTCCAGATGCCATTCGTCTCATCCAGGCAAGAAAGCGATGGCGTATGTAATACCGACTGTGCAAGTTCATTGGCGCCTCGAATATCGCTTTCTGCAAATTCAAGTAGCCATCCTTGCTTGGCCAATGCGATTGACCAATAAGGAAAATTTAACTCAGAAGGCTTATCTCTCAACATGGCAAAACCATGTACGTTCATGTTGATTCGTTCCAACGTCACCGGCATATGCTTCGACGCAGGCTGACCGGAATGTGGATCGACGACGGACGCTATGACGCGATCAATGCGTGCATTGGCTGCCGTCTCATCGTTCCAATGCATAGGCACGAACACACTGCCTTGTTGCTGCGAATCACTTAGCTTGGCTCGTACAATGACGTCACCGTGCTCGGAACTTAATCTGACCAGATCATCCTCGACAATGTGCAGTTCACTTGCATCCTTCGGATGCACCTCGCAATAAGGCTCGCTACGATGGGCGGACAAACGTGGACTCTTGCCAGTTCGAGTCATGGTATGCCAGTGATCACGGACTCGACCGGTATTGAGCCGTAGCAAATGCTCGTCCACGATGTCTTTTTTCGGTTCGATAGGAATAAAGCGGGCACGTCGATCTTCGGTAAAGAATTGCCCATCAGCAAAATACCTACGAGTACCGAACTTGATTTCCTGACCCGCTTGAGGCCATTGGAATGGCTTGAGTCCGGCAAATGTCTTCTCATCAATAAAGGCACACGCCGTCAGATCCAGATCACGGCTACCGTTATTTTCAAAAGCGGTCAACGCTGCATGCTCGCGAAAGATTTCCGCAGGCGATGTCCAGGCAAACTCGCTCTCGAATCCCATTCGCCTGGCAACTTGCGCAAGCTGCCACCAATCCGATCGAGCTTCACCTGGCGCGGGCAAGAAGGCTCGCTGTCTTGATACGCAGCGTTCCGAGTTTGTCACAACGCCATTTTTTTCCCCCCAGGCCAGTGAAGGCAACTTGACATCCGCCAGCTTGACCGTATCGGTAGTCGCCATGACATCCGATACAACAACAAAGGGACAATCACGGATAGCTTTTTTTACACTGTCGGCTTCTGGCATCGACACAACCGGATTGGTTGCCATGATCCACAGTGCTTTGATTCTGCCGTCCCCGACCGCCCTGAACAAATCAACCGCTTTCAATCCCGCTTTGTCAGCCATCGTGGGGGAATTCCAGAAGCGTTGCACAAGGTCTCGATGTTCAGCGTTTTCAATGTCCAGATGCGCTGCTAACATATTGGACAAACCACCTACCTCCCGACCACCCATAGCATTGGGTTGTCCGGTGAGCGAAAATGGCCCCATGCCTGGCTTGCCGATACGTGCGGTAGCCAGATGACAATTGATGATTGCCGACACCTTGTCCGTACCACTCGACGACTGATTGACTCCTTGTCCATAAGCGGTGACAGTTTTTTCAGTTGCCGCCCACAGGCGATAGAACATTGTCAACTGTTCAGTCGGCACGCCAGTAAGATCAGCAACGTTTTGCAAATTCCAGTCGGCGCTCGATTGAATTACCTGATCGAAACCGTTGGTGTGCGCTCTGACCCATTCCAAGTCGATATGTTGATGTTCATCAAGCCAGTGCAGCAATCCGGCAAACAGAGCCACATCGCTGTCCGGACGGATCGCCAGGTGTAAGTCGGCGATTTCTGCAGTTTGTGTTCGACGCGGATCAATCAATACTACTCGTAGATCCGGGCGTCGTTCCTTTATAGCGGCGATGCGTTGATGCAAGACCGGGTGACACCACATCAGATTGGACCCGGTCAGCACGATCAGATTCGCTTGTTCAAGGTCTTCATATGTCCCCGGTACCGTATCCGAGCCAAAGGCTTTTCGATGGCCTGCCACTGAAGAAGCCATGCACAGGCGGGAGTTCGTATCGATATTGGCAGATCCAATGAAACCCTTCATCAGTTTGTTGGCGACGTAGTAGTCCTCCGTCAGAATTTGACCCGATACATAAAAAGCCACACTGTCCGGACCATATTGCGCAACGGCATCACGGAACTTGTTGGCAACAAGCGCTAACGCATCGTTCCATGCTGCACGATCACCTTTGATTTGCGGGTACAGCAAACGACCATCAAGGTCGATGGTCTCGGCCAGTGCATCACCCTTTGAGCAAATTCGCCCAAAATTGGCAGGATGCTCAGGATCGCCCTTGATCTCGATTGTTCCATCAGCGACACGCGCTGCAAGCAAGCCACAGCCCACACCACAGTATGGGCATGTTGTCTTGACGACGGTTCCAGCTTCAGGCATGAGTGGATTCCGGGATAGATATACAAAGAGTGTTTCCGTCCACCTTGACAGGATAGGTTCTTACCTCACCGTCATCGGCACCTTGTGCTTCGCCTGATTCAAGTGAAATGACCCAGTTATGCAAGGGACAAGTGACACAGCCATCATGAACAATTCCCTGACTCAACGGGCCGCCACGATGCGGGCAACGATCCTCAATGGCGTAGAAGTGATCATCATCAGTACGAAACACCGCTATCTGCATATCGCCATTTTTCACACAACGGGCACCGCGTATCGGGATATCTTCAGTGTGACCAATTGCGATCCAGGTATCAGTTCCCTCGTCCATTACGCCACCTCCAACGGTAGTTTGGCCAGTGGTTTAAATTCATAAGCGAACTGACCTTCAACACGTTCCTGCCATGGGTCCACTTGCGCCACCTTCTGAGAATCAACAAAGCGATTGAAATAATCCTGACGCCGTTGGGCATCGTTCATGATGACGTTCCGTACTTCGTCGTAGCCAACACGTTTGGCCCACTTGTAAATGCGTTCCAGGTAATAACCCTGTTCTCGGTACATTTGCAGCAATGCGGTGATGTACAGCAGTACATCATCCGCGGTCTCGACCATACCCAGTACTTCGGTACCTTTGATATCAAGACCGGCAGCACCAGCAAAATGAATCTCAAACCCGGAATCCACACAGATGACGCCAATGTCCTTGCACGTCGCTTCCGAACAATTACGTGGACACCCGGAAACACCGAGCTTGACCTTGGCAGGAGTCCAGGACCCCCATAAAAATTTCTCAAGTCGAATACCAAGACCTGTGGAGTCCTGGGTACCAAAGCGACACCAGTCGGAGCCGACACAAGTCTTTACCGTCCGTAGGCCTTTCGCATACGCGTGTCCCGAGACGAATCCGGCTTTACCCAGATCCGCCCAAACCAGCGGCAGATCATCCTTGCTGATACCCAACATATCGATGCGTTGACCACCGGTACACTTGACCGCGGGTATATTGAACTTGTCAACAACATCAGCGATAGCGCGCAGTTCATTGGCCGATGTCATACCACCCCACATACGCGGCACGATCGAATAGCTGCCGTCTTTTTGAATGTTCGCATGGGCACGCTCGTTGATGAATCGCGACTGATAATCATCGGCATATTCCTCAGGCCACTCACAGACCAGGTAGTAGTTGAGTGCTGGTCGGCATTTGGCGCATCCGCCCGATGTCTGCCACTCAAGTTCCTGCATCACTTCAGGTATTTTCTTCAGTCCTTTCATTTTTATCAGTCGGCGCACCTCACCATGTCCCAGCTCCGTACATTTGCATACCGTGTCTGATCGGCTTCTCGCGAAGTCATCACCCAAGGTAACTTGCATAAGTTGTTCAACAAGACCAGTACAGCTGCCGCAGGAACTCGAGGCTTTCGTGTGTTCTCTGACTTGCTCAAGCGTTGTCAACCCTTGCGATGACACGCTGTTGACAATGGCTGATTTACAAATGCCGTTGCAACCACAGATTTCTGCATCATCCGCAAGCGCTGCAACGGCTGACAGGGGGTCCACCTGGTTTCCCCCCTGATAAGCCTGCCCAAAGATGAGTGTGTCACGCATCTCAGAGATATCAACGCCTTTCTTCAGCATGTCGAAATACCATGCCCCGTCGCGAGTATCACCATAGAGAACCGCACCTACAATTCGATTGTCTTGCAGAACCAGGCGTTTGTAGATACCCGCTACAGCATCTCTAAGTACGATCTCTTCCCGGTCAATCTGATCAGCAAAATCACCCGCCGAATACAAATCAACACCAGTCACTTTTAGTTTCGTTGCCGTAACGGAGCCCTCGTACTCGGCAGATTCACCGCATAGATTTCTGGCGACAACGTCAGCCATATCGTAAAGCGGTGCGACAAGACCATAACTTTGGCCTCGATGCTCGACGCATTCACCCAGTGCATAGATAAACGGATCAGAGGTACGCATTGCGTCGTCAACTTGTATGCCTCGATCAACGTCCAGTCCAATCATATCGGCCAGTGTTATAGAGGGTTGGATCCCAACGGCCATAACAACTATCGCGGCGTCGATTTCTCTGCCATCCTCGAGTAGCACCCCGGAGACACTGCCATCGCTACTGATAATTTCTTTGGTATGCGCTTCAGTGATAACCTCAATTCCGCGCTCGGCGAAGGCATTCGCCAGTAAATAGCCTGCCGCCGGATCAAGTTGTCGCTCCATCAGTGAGGGCATAAGATGAAGCACAGTTACCTCCATACCGCGCGCCTTCAGCCCCGCAGCCGCCTCAAGCCCGAGTAAGCCGCCGCCGATTACAACTACACGTCCACCTCGCCGAGCTGCTTTCAGCATTTCATTAACGTCATCAAGATCTCGATACGTCAGCACACCATCCAGGTCATGACCTGGCACCCGAATGATGACCGGCGTGGAGCCTGTCGCGATAACCAGATCGTCGTATGGCATCGTAATGCCAGTGTCCGACGTCACAGTTTGTTTGACGCGATCAACCCCTGTGACCTTTGCTCCCTTGTACAAGGTAATGCCGTGAGATTCGTACCAGTGATCATCATGAGTGATGATGTCCTCGTATGACTTCTCACCTGCGAGCACGGGAGACAACATCAAACGGTTATAGTTAACCCGTGGCTCAGCATTGAATATCGTAATATCAAATTTTTCTGGAGCTACTTCGAACACTTTTTCGAGCATACGCCCTGGCGCCATGCCATTGCCAATTACAACCAGTTGGCGTTTTGCACTCATCAATTGACTCCTTCGTGCATTAGTTGAACGATGTGGTGACTATCAATTCTCACTACATCACATGAAAACAGTTGAAAATAGGGACTGGTCATAGATCACTCAGAGGCCGCAAGCGATCGACCGGTATTACGCTGACGTTCGAGTCGCGCTACACGTTTTTCTCGTATCGATACCAGCTGTTCATCACTGGGATTAGCACCGCCTTCGTAAGCTTCCAGAAATTCAAGCAATTCCTCACGATAGGCATAGTAGTCAGGATGATTGATCAGGGCTTTGCGAGATCGAGGTCGCGGTAAATCGACTTCCATGATATTGCCGATATTCGCATTCGGTCCGTTTGACATCATGACAACGCGATCAGCCAGCAATATGGCTTCATCTACATCATGCGTGACACAGACGGTTGTCACCTCGGTGCGTTTCCACACATCCATCAGAACATCCTGGAGTTCCCAACGCGTCAGGGAATCGAGCATACCGAACGGTTCATCAAGCAGTAGGAGTTTCGGTGACAGTGCGAAAGCTCTCGCAATGCCGACTCTTTGCTTCATGCCATTGGATAAATCGGCAGCGAGTTTGTCCATTGAATCAGACAATCCAACGCGAACTAGGTAGTACTCGATGATGTCGCGTTGCTCTGCCGCACTTGCGTGGGGATATACTTTGTCGACGCCCAGCTCTACATTTTCATATGCTGATAGCCAGGGAAGCAGGCTCGGCGCCTGGAATACAACTGCCTTGTCGGGTCCCGCATGCGTGACATGTTGACCATCCAGAATGATAGCGCCAGATGAAATTTCATTAAGTCCCGACACCATCGATAACACCGTTGACTTGCCACAACCGGAATGACCGATCAAAGTGATGAACTCGCCTTTGTGCATGCTCATATCAAAATCATCGACAACGGTCAGTGGCCCCTTGGGAGTCGGGTATACCTTCGTCAATTGCGAAAATTCGAGGTAACGCTCTTCACGCCCAGAAGCGGCAGCCGCGACAGCAGGCTCAGGTAGTTGCTCACCTTTGGCCATAAGCGCCTGCTTCGCACGCGCATCCTTTCCTACTGATATAGGCACGACATTAGGCAGCACGATGTCGCGACTGGTATCAACACCTCGGCTTTCACCAACAGTTATCAGGTAGTCGGTAACAGCGGCTCGAAGGGCGATGAATTCCTCATTGGAATTCATCAAGGTCCGATCACGTGGACGAGGTAGCTCGACTTTGAATTCAGGCCCCAATGTGGCATTGGGTGCCGGCGTCAATGGAATGATACGGTCTGCCAGCAAGATCGCTTCATCAACGTCATTGGTAATCAGAACAATGGTTTTTTTCTCTTTTTCACAAATTTCGGCGAATTCTTCCTGCAGCTTCGCACGGGTCAAAGCGTCCAGAGCAGACAAAGGTTCATCAAGTAACAATAACTCCGGTTGCATTGCCAAGGCACGAGCGACAGCGACTCGCTGACGCATTCCGCCTGATAACTCGGCAGGTTTACGATCCTTTGCATGCTCAAGACCGACCATGCTGATAAACCTTTCAACTACATCGGCTCTTTCCTTGCGAGACTTTTCAGGAAAAACCGTGTCTACGGCCAATGCAACATTGCCATTAACCGACAACCAAGGCATCAGTGAGTAGTTTTGGAAAACAACACCGCGTTCATGTGAGGGCGTGGTGACCTCCTTGCCTTTGTAGATCACACCGCCCAGATCAGGGGCTTGCAATCCGGCCATCGCCGATATCAACGTCGTCTTGCCGGAACCCGAAAATCCGACAATGGCAATGAATTCACCCTCTTCTACCTTGAGATTGACATCATCGAGTACTTGTATACGGTTATTAGCTTCACCAAAATATTTGGAGAGACCGGACACTTCAAGAAAAGCCATTGATTTCTCCTTGTACTAACGATTGGATGAAAACGTGAATGCACGCTGCAAGGCAAACATAAGCCGATCCAGCATGAACCCGACAAGTCCGATAGTCAGTACGGCTACCATGATTCTGGCAAGCGACTGCGATGATCCATTCTGGAACTCATCCCAGACAAATTTGCCAAGCCCAGGATTCTGCGCCAACATTTCCGCCGCTATCAATACCATCCAACCAACACCAAGCGACAGGCGCAAACCAGTAAAGATAAGTGGAAGTGCCGATGGCAATACAAGCTTGGTCAATGTCTTGCGCGTTGGCAGCTGAAGTACTCGGCCAACGTTCATCAAGTCCTTGTCGATCGAGGCGACACCGAGTGCCGTGTTAATGATGGTTGGCCAAAGCGAACACAAGGTGACCGTAATGGCCGAAACCACGAGCGACTTAGGTAACCAGTCCGCAGTATCAACGTACAGGGCCGAAACAATCATCGTAACAATCGGTAACCACGCAAGGGGCGATACCGGTTTGAAAATTTGTATCAAGGGGTTAATTGCACCATTGAAGGTACGTGACAAACCAGACGCGATACCAATAGGTATGGCAATGATTGTCCCGAGTAAAAACCCGAGACCAACGGTAAACAATGAAGTCACGATCTGATCCAGGTAAGTCGGTTTTCCTGTGTAGGTTCGCCACTTGACCTTATCTTCCTTGCCAGCCTCAACAAGTTCTTGATTACGTACTTCCTGTCGCTCGTAAAACGCCTCTGCCTTGGCACGTTCACGCAAGTGATCGTCGTACAGGTTGATCGCTTGCTCCCAGACTTGTGCCGGTCCCGGAATAGCGCCCAGGGACGTCTGTACCTTGGGAGCCAAAACAGCCCAGACCGCCAGAAAAGCAAAGATACCAATCAACGGTATTAACAACACCCGTCTGAGTTCGATGAGCTGCGCCTTCGGATTATCACCAGCGGCCATCTTCATAAAGGGCACAAGCCATGCAAAACCTAGTGCATCAAACCAACCGCTAGCCTTGTTGATCCATGTGTGCATACGTTCGTTGCGCGCACTCTGGCCTCCTTGATCGATAACACTGTCCGCGTTTGCCATGTTCTATTCACCTATCTTCAATGTTGTTAACCGGGCCAGTCACTGACCAGCCCGGCGCAAGTTAATTACGTTAAGGGTTGCCACTAACGACGTTGGCATCCTGGATAATCTGCCCAGTCTTGAGACCGATGGTCAGGCTGTCGATATAGGCATTTGGTGCGCGACCGTCATAAGGAACACCATCAATGATGTCGGCTGCCGGTGTCGGCTCACGATAACCATCGGTATCGAATGGGAAGTCAGCCTCTTCCACATAACCTTCGTCAACCAGTAGCCTTGCTGCTTGCAAGTAAATGTCAGGACGATAGACAGACTTGGCCACTTCGTCATACCAGCTGTCTTCCTTGTGCTCGTCTATCTGTCCCCATCGTCGCATCTGTGTCAGATACCAAATCGCATCGGAGTAATAGGGGTAAGTTGCGAAATAACGAAAGAACACATTAAAGTCGGGTACATCACGCTTGTCCCCTTTCTCGTATTCAAAAGTGCCTGTCATCGAGTTGGCTATTACTTCGGCATCAGCGCCGACATACTCGGATCGGGCGAGTATCTCGACCGCTTCCATACGGTTTGCGTTGTCATTTTCATCCAGCCATTTGGCGGCACGTATCAGCGCCTTGGTCAGCGCAAGTGTTGTGTTCGGGTTCTCTTCAGTGAACTCCTTTGTCAGACCAAACACCTTTTCCGGATTGTTTTTCCAGATTTCGTAGTCGGTGATGACCGGCACACCAATTCCTTTGAAAACAGCTTGTTGATTCCACGGCTCTCCCACGCAATAGCCATGGATCGTACCCGCCTCCAATGTAGATGGCATTTGCGGCGGAGGTGTTACTGACAGAAAAGCCTCTGCCTGTATCTGACCGGAAACATCCGATGTCGAATAGAAACCTGGGTGTATGTCACCGGCCGCCAACCAGTAACGCAACTCATAGTTATGCGTCGATACAGGGAATACCATACCCATATTGAACGACTTGCCTTCGTCCGCGAACATCTCGACTACCGGCTTCAACGCACTGGCCGAAATCGGATGAACCGGTTTTCCGTCCTCGTTCTCCGGAATATTGGGTTTCATCATTTCCCATACTTCATTCGACACGGTTATACCGTTGCCATTGAGATCCATGGAAAACGGTGTGACGATATGCGCTTTGGTGCCATAGCCGATAGTGGCCGCCAGCGGCTGACCGGCAAGCATATGCGCACCGTCAAGCTCGCCGGTGATAACGCGATCAAGCAAAACCTTCCAATTCGCTTGTGGCTCCAGTGTGACGAACAGACCCTCGTCTTCGAAATAACCTTTCTCATAAGCCACTGCCAGTGGCGCCATGTCGGTCAGTTTTATAAAGCCAAATTTGAGCTCATCCTTTTCAACATCAAGTATCTCGGCCATCGCTGAGTTAGCGAAGACTCCAAACATCAATAGAGTCGTCACACTTGCAAATACTGTTTTGCGTGTTAATTGCAACACTGTCATCCTGGTTTTCTCCCACTCGTTGCAGCATTGTTTGCTGCACTGCACCCAAAAAAAAACCGCCGAACAGGGACCCGCTCTCATTGACATGAGAAGCATGGACCTGATCGGCGGCGTTGCCTGTTGCGCCCGCCATTGGACGCGAGTTATCCGTTATGGACAGGTATTAAATGGCAAGTGATATGCCAGCAAAATCTATATTGGATTAGTAGAATTAATTCAGTAACTTAAATCGATTTCGCACAATTCAAGTCACATGAAATAGGTGTAGCTGTGCACACTGATAGCGCATAAGAACCGGACACTGCTCAATCGAGAGGCATTTGCCTTCGTATATATAGCTCGAGTAGTTCCGGATCAAAAACCTCACCATCAAAGAAACCATCGGGCCCAAGTGTCAATGTACCTTTGCCAACACCGACTGGCACAGAAGACGAAAGTGAACCCTCAACCTTGGCATTGGCGGCTGGCACGGCCAGCCCGATTGCTTCGACTACCGAGCGATAAATATCCGGACGCCAAATGCGATTGATGATGCCAACCTTCTCCACATCATATTTTACGTGGCCCCAACGCACCATCTGGCTATAAAACCACAACGCATGACTTTGCCAGGGGAAGTTGGCTGCGCGCTCATAAGGAATAAAAAAGGCAGGATCCGATGAAGTTGCTCCATCCAATTGGGTAAATTTTCCTGTCAGCGAGTGCTTCAGAATATCAGCGCTTACCGAAACGCACTCCGGTCGCGACAAAAGCTGTGCGAGATCATCCAAATTACCACTGTCCTGACACCACCGTGCTGCACGAACCAGTGATTTAATCAAGGCGTGAAGCATGGCTTGCCTATCCGATGCAAGATTTTCTGAAACTGCCAGGACCTTATCGGGACTAGAGCGCCAGATGTGCGCTTTGGTGGTCAATACTTGCCCAATGCCACGCTCGGTTGCGACAGAATTCCACGGCTCGCCAGCACAATAGCCATCAAGTTGACCGCTGACGAGCGCATCGGGCATCAATGACGGTGGAACAACTACAATGTCCATATCCACGCTTGGAGAGATTCCGCTAGCGGACAACCAATATCGCAAATCATAGTGATGACTGGAGTGCGGATGTACCACACCGAAACAGAGTTTTTTCTCTGCCGAACGTTGCCGTCTCTGCACGGCCTTGCGCATCGCCTTGCCGGCGCTATTCGCATCAAAGCCATCGAGTAAATCGCACGTAAACAACTCTTGAAACAAGACTTGAGACACTGTGATCGCATTACCGCCAAGTCCAAGTGCCATCGGAACAATCAGATCGGTCGGCATCGGTGTCAGATTAAGCGCGTTGGCAACCGGCATCGGTGCCAACATATGCGCCGCATCAAAATGACCGACCGCCATCCGATCACGGATATTGGCCCATGAAGTTTCCCGATGCAGGTGCAGACAGATTCCTTCGTCTTCAGCAAAACCCTTTTCCCGAGCGACGATCAGGATGGCCGCATCCATCAAAGGCATGAATCCCACGTGAATATCGGTGCCAGATGTCATGCGCCGTCAGCTCCCCCGCCGCTATCCGTCGACCCCAACAAGCTCGCCGCACTAACAATACTCTGTGCAATTTCTGACAACTTGCGGTTCTGATCCATCGCTGAGCGTCGCATCAGGTGATACGCCTCATCCTCGGAAACGCCTCGCGCTTGCATCAACAAGCGCTTGGCCTGATCAATCGTTCGGCGCCCCTGCAATTCACTACGTGCATCTTGCAGTTCGCGCTCCATACGCGAAAAAGCCCGAAATCGACTCACGGCCATATCGAGTATCGGCTTCACACGTTCCTTTTTCAGCCCGTCTACCACGTAGGCAGAGACACCTGCATCCACAGCATCTTCGATCTGTTGCTGATCGGAACGATCGACAAACATGGCTATTGGACGCTTCAGGGAACGCGTAAGCGCAAACACACTCTCCAGCATATCGCGGCTCGAATTTTCAATATCGATAACGATGACATCAGGCTGAATGCGTTGTATGTGCTGAGCAACACCAGTCAATTCATTGATGATATCGACCTTCATGTACCCGCCTTCGCGCAAACCCGCGTCAATGATTGCAGCACGTATACGATTCTCATCAATTACCAGAACTGAGAGTTGGTCTTTCGGCATTGGAGTGTGCAGGTTTATATAACGTTGGCAATGCTGACATCAGTACGACCAAATGATACTGACTCGGATACTATTCCCACTCGATCGTCGCTGGAGGCTTGCTGGATATATCGTATGTCACACGTGATACCCGCGGTATCCCGTTGCAAATGGCTCGTGACACTTCATCAAGGAACTCCCACGGCAGTTGAGCAGCACGTGCTGTCATGAAATCTACCGTTTCAACGGCACGTAGTGCAATGACGTAGTCATAGCGCCGACCATCTCCGGTGACACCCACAGACTTTACTGGCAGGAACACAGCAAACGCCTGAGACACCGAGTCATAGAGATCGTGTTTGCGTAAGGCATCAATAAATACAGCGTCAGCCTCACGCAGGATATCGGCATACTCTTTTTTTACCGCGCCGAGTATCCGCACCCCTAAGCCCGGACCCGGAAAAGGGTGACGCTGAACCATGGATGCCGGCAAACCAAGATCGAGACCGATCTTTCTGACTTCATCCTTGAACAATTCACGTAAGGGCTCAACCAGCTTCAAGCGCATGTCCACTGGCAGACCACCAACATTATGGTGTGACTTGATCAGGTGCGCAGACCCACTGGTACTCGCCGCGGATTCGATCACATCTGGATAGATCGTACCTTGTGCCAACCAGCTGGCATTTTCAAGCTTTGCAGCTTCTTCTTCAAAGACATCGATAAACAATTTACCGATGACCTTGCGTTTGTCTTCGGGATCACTAACACCATCGAGTGCATCGAGAAAGCGTTCTTCCGCATCCACTCGGATGACATTGACACCCATATTGTCGGCAAAGGTCTGCATGACCTGATCGCCTTCGTTCAAACGCAACAAACCATTATCAACAAACACACAGGTCAGTTGCTTGCCGATAGCGCGGTGCAACAGTGCCGCGACGACTGATGAATCGACACCTCCGGACAAACCGAGCAATACTTCTTCATCCCCGACCGACGACCTGACCCGTTCAATCGCATCCTCAATGATGTTATCCGGCGTCCATAAACCATCACACTGACAGATATCGCGAACAAAACGTGTCAGAAGGTTTGCCCCCTGCGTGGTATGAGTGACTTCCGGGTGGAACTGCAAACCATAGTGATGCTTTGCATCATTGGCGATCATCGCAATCGGTGCATTGTCGCTGGTACCTGCCACCGAAAAACCCGATGGCAGGGCTTCAACTCGATCACCGTGACTCATCCATACATCAAGTTCTGCCATCTCATCTGCGAGTCGATCGTGCAAACCCTCAAAAAAAACCGATGAACCCACTTTCGTGACAGACGCATAACCAAATTCACTATGCGCACGCTGCGCCACCACTTGACCATCGAGTTGATGAACCATGGCTTGCATGCCATAACAAATCCCCAGCACCGGTACTCCGGACGACAATACGGTGGCAGGAATCGTCGGCGAACCTGGTTCAAGGACGGACTCAGGCCCACCAGATAACACAACACCAGCTGGTTTGAAATCCTGCACAACACTATCGTCAATGTCCCAGGCGTGTATTTCACAGTACACTCCTGCCTCTCGAATACGACGCGCGATAAGCTGTGTTGTCTGGCCACCGAAATCGAGGATCAGAATACGTTGTGCGTGCAGATCGGTCATCGGTTCCAGACTTGTTTGTTGATCGCTTGGATGATTGCTTGATTGATATTCAATAGTCGATCAGCTATTGCGATAGTTAGGCGCTTCCTTGGTCATCTGCACATCGTGCACATGACTTTCACGCATCCCTGCACCAGTGATCCGAACAAATTCGGCTTCTGTGCGCATGGTATGAATATCCGGCGCGCCGCAATAACCCATGCTTGAACGAACGCCACCCGTCATTTGATGCACGATCGCAGCGACAGGCCCCTTGTAAGGAACACGCCCTTCGATACCTTCCGGGACCAACTTGTCTTCGGCGTCCTCATCGTCCTGAAAATAACGGTCACTGGAACCGGCACGCATTGCACCAACCGATCCCATACCACGATAGGACTTGTACGAACGACCTTGGAACAGAACAATTTCACCTGGTGCCTCTTCAGTGCCGGCAAACATCCCGCCGACCATGACACTTGAAGCACCGGCCGCTATCGCTTTGGCCATATCACCGGAAAACCGAATTCCGCCATCGGCAATCAACGGGACATCAGTTCCTTCCAGCGCTTCGGCAACATTGCTGATCGCCGTGATTTGCGGGACACCCACACCTGCGACGATACGTGTCGTACAAATGGATCCGGGGCCAATACCTACCTTGACCCCATCTGCACCACATTTGACAAGATCCGCCGCCGCCGCACCGGTCGCAATGTTGCCGCCAATCACTTGCGTTTGCGGAAAGTGAGATTTGATCCATTCAACCCGATCGAGCACACCTTGCGAATGCCCATGTGCCGTGTCTACAACTAAAACATCAACTCCGGCTTCCACCAAGGCGGCAACACGTTCATCCGTATCACCACCAGTACCTACCGCCGCGCCAGATAGCAATCGCCCCTCGGTATCCTTGCAAGCATTGGGAAAATCCTGCGCCTTGCGAATATCCTTGACGGTAATCATGCCGCGCAATTCAAATTGGTCATTGACGATCAGAACCTTCTCGATGCGATGCTTGTGCAGTTGCTCGATGGCATCTTTGCGCGGCGCGTTTTCTTTAACGGTCACCAAACGCTCACGTGGCGTCATGATGGCCGAAACAGGTAAATCAAGCTGGGTTTCAAATCGGAGGTCGCGCTGCGTGACAATACCGCACAGCGTCGTACCTTCAACCACCGGCAAACCTGATATGCCATGCTGCGCAATCATGTCAATAACCGCACGGATGGTGGTATCTGGGGTAATCGTGATCGGTTCGGTAACAACACCAGACTCGTGCTTTTTTACGTGAGTGACCTCAGCGGCCTGACGCTCGATAGAGAGATTTTTGTGAATGATGCCAAGCCCGCCTTCCTGCGCCAGGGCGATCGCAAGACGCGACTCGGTTACCGTATCCATTGCCGCAGACAGCAACGGTATATTGAGGGTCAGGGTTTTGGTCAGACGCGATGCAAGATTGACATCTTTGGGCAGGACGGTCGAATGACGAGGCGACAACAGGACATCGTCGAAGGTCAGTGCTTCCTGGTAAACCAGCATCGGCTAGGCGTCCGTCATTCAGTACAGGATGCGAGCGCATTATACAGTATGCTTGTCGCCCATTGACCGAACAAGCATTGTGAACAACGCGCGCAAAATATTTACTGTCAGCCGACTGAACCAGGAAGTTCAGCAATTGCTTGAGAAAGGCTTTGGCACCTTGTGGCTCATGGGTGAAATCTCGAATTTCTCACGCCCGGCCAGTGGCCATTTCTATTTTTCATTAAAAGACAGTCAGGCTCAGATTCGCTGCGCCATGTTTCGGGGCCGTAATCAGTTTATTGACTTTCAACCAGAGAATGGCCACGCAGTAGTCGTTCGTGGCAAGCTCGGACTGTACGCTGCGCGTGGCGAATTCCAGTTGATCGTAGAACACATGGAACCCGCGGGCACCGGCAAGCTGCAGGCGGCTTTTGAAAAGACCAAACAGACACTTTCCGCACAGGGCTGGTTTGACAATGATGCCAAGCGGCCACTTCCATCGGCGCCGCAATCCATTGGCATCGTGACCTCACCCACTGGCGCGGCACTACAAGATGTTCTGCAAGTACTGAAGCGTCGTTATCCGCAGGCTCCGATCATTCTGTATCCGACCATGACCCAAGGCGCTCAAGCGGCTCCCGAGATTGTCAAAGCCATCAAGCGGGCCGACCGCCGACGTGAGTGCGATGTGCTGTTATTGGTACGCGGCGGTGGTTCGCTTGAGGACTTGTGGGGCTTCAATGAACTGAGTGTCGCCGAAGCCATACGAGATTGCTCGATACCACTGGTCGCAGGTGTCGGTCATGAAGTCGATGTCACGATTGCTGACCTGGTTTCGGATCTTCGCGCGCCGACGCCATCTGCTGCTGCCGAACTTGCAACTCCGGATAGCAGTGGCCTCAAGTACCGAACCCGAGAAGCGCAGCAGAGTCTTCTGCTCGCTCAGCAACGACGATTTGAACGAGCGAACAGATCACTCGATAGCTTGAATTTACGCTTGCAAGCCCGACACCCCGAGCGTACCTTGCATGAGCGCTCGCAACGCCTGGATGAACTCGCGGGCCGCTTGGTCCGTGCCAGTCGCAGCTCACTGGCAGCGAGTATGGCCACCGTCGAGGCGCAGACACGACAGCTAAGAGCCCATTCTCCAACACAGCGCTTGAATGCCGCAGACGCTGAACTTGCCACATTGAGAGTTCGTTTGAGTGCGGTTATCGACGCCAATATGCATAGCAACCGAAGCAGATTTACCCTAGCGGCCCGTGCACTGGACGCCGTCAGCCCACTTGCGGTTCTCGAACGAGGCTATGCTGTGGTTAGAAAAGACGATGAGCTGGTCGCCAGTATTAGCTCCGTGGTCGCGGGAGAAAAACTGACCGCAGAATTGGCTGATGGCCAGATACACGCAACAGTAGATTTCACCCAGCCTCACCCCGAGAATGGCTAGCTTGACGCAGTAACAGGCACCATTTCTCACTATTTTTGAATTAGTTCACGCTTTTTATTGCAATATTCGACCATATCTGATACAACGTCGCGCTGCAATTTCTCGGTCCCTGAAAGGACACTTGGTGGTCAAACGGCTTCCTTGGAAAAAGAAAGCGCAACGGAAAACAACGTCAATTTCTGCTCCAAGCTCGGGAGAAGGCACCGGCCTGCGCTCCATCGTAGTCTGCCGCTATTTAGAGAAGGCAGTCAGCAAAAAGGACAAACCTAGGACTAACGTGGCTACATCGAAGAAAACTGCTGCAAAAGCAACCACTAAGAAAAAAGCGGTTGCCAAGAAAACGTCGGCTGTCGCGACCAAAAAGACAACCGCCAAGAAAGTTGCCGCCAAAAAGACGGCTGCCAAGAAAGTCGCTGCGAAGAAGACGGCCGCGAAAGCGACCGCTCCCACGTCAAAGAAAGTTGCGGCTAAAACAACCGCCAAAACCAAGGCCACGACAGCGGCTGCTAAGCCTGCGGCAAAAAAGGCCGTAGCGAAGAAATCTACAGCTAAAGTAGCGGCTTCAAAAGCAAGCGCCACAAAATCAAAATCCGATACTAAAACTGCGAAGAAAACCGCCGCTAAGGCTACACCGGCTAAAAAAGCAACTACCAAGAAAGCGGTTGCGAAAAAGGCAACAGGAAAAGCCAAAGCCGCCGACAATAAGCAGACTAAAGGTTCTGAGGTAATAAAACCCAGCGTGAGAGCAGAAGCCGCCATAACACCGATGGTTGACACCCAATCCACGGTTGTCCCCTACGAGCGAGACAAATCGGATCACTATATGACCGATGAGCAGCTTGAACATTTCCGCAAGAAGCTGCTCGATTGGAAGCAGCAACTGATGGAAGAGGTTGACCGGACCGTTGATCACATGAAAGACGATGCAACCAACTTCCCGGATCCGAATGATCGAGCAACTCAGGAAGAAGAGTTCAGCCTCGAATTACGTACACGTGATCGTGAGCGTAAACTCATCAAGAAGATAAACGAAGCCATCAAACGCATCGACGATGATGAGTACGGCTACTGTGAAACTTGCGGAATCGAGATCGGTAACAATCGCCTCGAAGCTCGTCCAACAGCAGAACTTTGTATTGATTGCAAGACCCTTGAAGAAATTCGCGAACGGCAGATTGCCTGACACCAGGATTCGACATTCGCCCGACACCTTACGTTGGACGGTTTGCACCCTCACCGACCGGCCCTTTGCATTTTGGCTCACTGGTCGCTGCGCTGGCCAGTTACTGTGATGCTAAATATCACGACGGTCTCTGGCAACTGCGTATTGATGATATCGACTCAGCGAGAGCCGTAGCAGGTTCGATCGATAGCATAAAAACCTGTCTGGACGTTTACGGCTTTGCCTGGGATGGCGATGTCATTCTGCAGTCAACAAGGCATTCACTCTACTTCGAGAAATTGCAACAGCTGATACAGGACGGCCTCCTGTATCACTGTAGCTGTACGCGAAAACAATTGCTTGGCCAGCCGATCTACCCTGGGTTCTGCCGACAGGACCAGCCAACATATCCTATCGTCGAGAACGATCAGGCGTTGCGACTCAGGGTCGATGATAAAAGCCAATTCAATGACAAAATACAGGGCATGCAGACGGCCCTGCTGGACAAGGATATTGGCGATATAGTCGTCTGGCGTCGCGATGCCGTCTTTGCCTATGCATTGGTCGCTGCGGTCGATGATAGCGATGGCATCAGTACGGTCATCCGGGGGGCAGATCTGATGGCCTCCACGCATGTTCAACAACACCTGATGCATCGCCTTGGTCGCCGTTTGCCAGAATACGGTCATGTTCCGATAGCACTGGACACAGATCACAGAAAACTGGGGAAACAGACCCACGCCCCTGCCCTTGAGCTTGAAAACCCGTTAGTCTCACTGCATGAAGCTTGGCATTTTCTGGGACAAGAAGCTATGCAAGCCGAATCGGTAAACGATTTCTGGCGACACGCCTTACAACAGTGGGATATCCAGCGGGTCCCTGCAACAACTGCGGCTATTCATGCGTAGCGCCAGCCACGATCACACATTGCTGATTGCGCTGGTAGCGTTGTTCCTGGTCAATTCGCCGTTTACAGCCTGGTGGGCTCGATTGTCCCTACCCTGGTACGCCATATTTATACTCTGGGCCGTGATCATTGCACTGGTTGCCATAAACCAATGGAGAATCAGTCGTGGGGATTGAACTCGGTTGGTTGTTCGCGATTGCCCTCGCTTATCTTGCTTGTCTTTTCCTGATCGCCTGGTGCACCGACAGCGGGCTGATTCCGACACGTATCGTCAAGCATCCGCTGGTGTACTCGCTATCGCTGGGTGTCTATGCAACGTCCTGGACTTACTACGGTAGCGTAGGTCTTGCTGACACAAGTGGCTATGCCTTTGTCACAATCTATCTTGGCGTGACCGGTGCGTTTTTACTAGGCCCCTATCTACTGCGCCCTATTCTGAGACTCTGCCGTGAGTATCAATTGACATCAATTGCAGATCTGCTTGCGTTTCGTTACGGCGGACGTGCAACCGGGCTGGTTGTTACCCTCTTCATGCTCGTCGGTATCTTGCCGTATATTTCGTTACAGATTCGCGCCGTTACCGAGTCCATTCAAGTACTCAGTCGTCAGGTTCCACCCAGTCTGCTGGCATTGATTTTCTGTGTAGTCATTACCGTCTTCGCGATTCTATTTGGTGCGCGACACCTGACACCTCGAGAGAAACATCACGGACTGGTTGTCGCTATAGCTTTCGAATCCGCAGTAAAACTGATCGCTCTGTTGCTTGCCGGTATTTTTGTTGTCACCCAAGTGTTTGATTCACCGATCGCCATGAGCAATTGGGCAGCAGCTCAGCCGGGCATGATAGAAAAATTATACTCGCCGAGTCGCACCAGTCTCTGGCCAACACTCTTGCTACTTGCGTTCTGTGCGGCGTTCTTATTACCGCGTCAGTATCACATGACGTTTGTCGAAAATGAAAAACCCGAGCACCTGACAACAGCATTCTGGTTGTTCCCTTTGTACTTGTTATTACTGAATTTGCCCATCATTCCAATTCTGTTCGCAGGTCGGTACCTGGAACTCGGACTTGTACCTGACTTTTATGTTCTAGGTATTACTCTGACACTTGGGCACGAATGGTTAGCCATGTTGGTGTTTCTCGGCGGGCTGTCTGCGGCTAGCGCAATGATGATAGTCACCACACTTGCACTCTCTTACATGTGCATGAATCACTTGTTATTGCCAGCATCGTTAAAGGGCCCCCAACCAACCAATTTTTATCAACGTCTGTTATGGAGCAAGCGCCTGGTCATCTCTTTGATCATCGCCGCAGGCTACGGCTTTTACATCATTATCGAACTGAATGAAGGGCTTGCAAGCCTTGGGCTTATTTCATTTGTTGCCGCCGCTCAGTTGTTACCGGGTGTCATCGGCCTGCTTTTCTGGGCAAGGGCAACGCAAACCGGATTCATACTTGGGCTCATCGGTGGTGCTACCACCTGGTTTGTATTCCTCATTCATCCATTGCTGAACGCCGATATAGCACCGCTTTCCTGGTTCCCCGTAGACACCGACATCTGGACTTTGTCGACATTCTGCAGCTTGACGGTAAATGCCAGCTTGTTGATTCTGGGCTCCTTGTTTTCAGTACCCTCCGCCGATGAAACAAGCGCCGCGCAAACCGCAACCGAACAGGTTAGCTTTACCCCAGAGCAGTCCCACATAGCACGTTCCGTATTGCACTATCGCTATGCGCTTCAGCAAGTACTGGGGAACAAGGTCGCCGAAGACGAACTGCAACGTGCCTTGAAGGATACAGTGACCGACCTAAACGAAACACGTTCGCCAGAGCTACGAATCTTGCACGAACAACTCGAACGAAACCTGACAGGTCTGGTCGGACCAACGATCGCAAGAGAGGTGCTGCGCCAGCCAGGGCTGAATCTTCAAACCAACACACAGGCGCAATCGCCCGATGCCCGCCTGCTGGAACTGCGACTTGAAGCATCTCGCGAACAGATGCAGGGCATGACAAAGCAACTGGATGATCTCAGACGCTATTTGCGTGATGTGCTGCGTCAACTTCCTATCGGCGTTTGTTCCATTGCCGCCGATGGCAGAATTTATATCTGGAACTCTGCCATACAGAAGCTGACAGGCATCACTGAAAGACAGGCCCATGATAAAACGCTTATTGATCTAGACGCACCCTGGGGTTCCTTGTTGAACGACTTTGCGCGCTCCAATGACGAGCATCAATTCAGACGCCGGGCGATTAGCGAAGAGCGGACCGCATCGGTCAATCTGCATAAAGCGGACATTGATACCAGCGATGATGCACTTGAGAATCCCAGAGGCCAGGTCATTCTGATGGAAGACCGAACTAGCCTCGACACCCTGGAAGCAGAACTGGCACACAGTGAACGACTGGCCTCTATCGGCCGACTTGCCGCAGGTGTCGCTCATGAGATTGGCAACCCCCTGACCGGCATAGCCAGTATCGCGCAAAACCTGCACCATGAAGTTGAAGACACCACAAACGACGACCCCTTTGTCAAGGAACAGACTGACGACATCCTAACGCAGGTTGGTCGTATCAATCAGATCGTACGCTCCTTGTTAACTTTCTCGCATGCAGATGAGGTAGCCGATACTTCACACGAACCCGTCGATATGACAAGCTGCGTCAGCGAGGCGATTCGATTGGTATGCCTGTCGCCTGATACACATACACTCGAGTTTGATGTCAAACTGAATGACGATGCCATCGTCTATGGCGATGCCAATCAACTCACACAAGTTTTCGTCAATCTGTTGAATAACGCCGCAGATGCATCACCCAGTGGAGGCACAATCAGCGTGCGAAGTCATATTGAAAACGATACTCTGGTAATCGCAACCAGCGATCAGGGGCCTGGCATCAATCCCGATACGCGTCGACAAGTGTTTGAGCCTTTCTACACAACCAAACCCGTCGGTCAAGGTACGGGGTTGGGGCTCTCGCTTGCCTACAGCATCATTACCAATCACGATGGCAAACTGATCATAGGCGATACCGCCGACGGCACTACTATGCTGGTGAGCCTCCCACTCGCAGAACTTCAAACTCGCAGCGAGTCGCAAACAGGATGAAACGCATTCTTTTAATCGAGGATGAGGAGGTCATACTCAAAGCACTGACACGACTTCTCGAACGCAATCATTACTCCGTAACCGCGGCAACGACAGTAGAAACTGCCAAAGAATTACACCCCTCGTCCTTTGATCTGATCCTTGCTGATCTGCGATTGCCAGGAGAACCGGGCACGACGATCATACCGGCTGCGGATCCAGTACCCGTTATCATCATGACAAGCCACGCGAGTGTTCGCTCGGCTGTCGATGCGATGCGTAGCGGAGCAATTGACTATATCGCCAAGCCTTTTGATCACGATGAGTTAATGATGGTCATTGGTCGCTCGCTGATGCACACACAATTACATGCGCAAAACCGCGCCCTCAAGCTTGATCTCGATCGCCTGATACCGATCGATCACTACCTTGATCACGGATTGACCAACAGCATCATCCAGTCTGTATCAGATGCTAACGTAGAGTGTCACTTGCATCTGTATGGTGAACACGGAACCAATCGCGAGCTTATTGCTCGTGCTGTTCATGCTCGAGGTCATCGCGCGGATGCGCCGTTTGTCGTTCTCGATAGCAACTTGATCGACAAGAACAGCGAAATGGATACGCTCTCTGAATACCTGCAAGTCGCGCGCAACGGTACCTTACTGGTTCGCCATCCCGAAAACCTGTCGGCCGCAGCACAGTCTCGACTCGCTGAATCATTGTTACGAGTGACGGATAAAGCACCGCCGACTTCAAGAACCAACCAACTTGATATTGTGCTGACGACCCTTAGCACATCACCACTGGATACCTTGCATGGCGACAAACTTATCAACGATGATCTAAAAGAACTGTTAAGCATTGAACAGTGCATTACGCCACTGCGTCAACGACGCGAGGATATACTAGCGCTTGCGCAGCAAACGATCTTGCGCGAATGGGTAGATGTCAACAAAGCTGCCCCAACATTCAGTGACGATGCGCAGGCCGTACTTGAAGCACACGACTGGCCGGGCAATGTAGCGGAACTGGAACACCGAATCACCTATGCCATCAGCCAAACCAACAGCGACTGCATTGATGTTACTGCGCTGGGGCTCGATGGTTCCTCCGACGAGATCGGCTCTCTCGGGCTAGATGCTTATTTTCGATACGCCGTAATTCGTCACCAGGGACGCCTGTCTGAGACCGAACTTGCCGCCATGCTCGGAATCAGCCGCAAGGCATTGTGGGAACGGCGTCAAAAAATGCACCTGCTGCGTACCATCGGAGACAGCTGATTGACTCTTTTATTACCCTCAACTCCCCAATATTGAGACAAAAAATCCCGCCTTTTCAAATACTTGAATTGCCTGCACTTTTTCACCAGACAATCCTCGCCCGAGGCTTGTGAGCCTATCTCTCTGGCAGGTAAAATCAGCCCAACTACTACTACAGCAAAATCCACGTATGTCTGAAGATAGAACCTACCCGGTTCCAGCCGAGCTTGCCGATTCCGCGACCGTCAATGAAGCGAAGTACAACGAAATGTACCAGCGCTCCGTTGATGATTCCGATGCCTTCTGGGCCGAACAAGCCGAAGAGATGATCGATTGGTTCAAGCCCTGGGATACCGTGCAGGAATGGGACTACCACAAAGCAGAGATCAAATGGTTCGATGGTGCGAAACTCAACGTCTCCTACAACTGTCTCGACCGACATCTGGAAACCCGTGCAGACCAGACAGCGATCATCTGGGAAGGCGATGACCCCGAAGAATCCAAACACATCAGCTACCGCGAATTGCATGATGAAGTCTGCCGCTTTTCAAATGCACTCAAGGGCATTGGCGTCAAGAAAGGCGATCGAGTCTGTATCTATATGCCGATGGTGCCTGAAGCGGCAGTTGCCATGCTTTCCTGCGCACGTATCGGTGCCATTCATTCCATCGTATTTGGCGGTTTCTCACCAGATGCATTAAAGGATCGAATCAACGATTCAGAATGCTCGCTTGTCATCACCGCTGATCAAGGCTTGCGTGGCGGACGCAAAGTACCGCTGAAAGCCAATGCAGATATCGCGTGTGAAAAAACCGACTGTGTCAAACGCATGGTAGTCGTGCAACGGGGTGGCGAAGACGTTGAATGGACTGAGGGTCGTGATCTCTGGTATCACGAATTGATTCAGGGTGCATCAAACGATTGCCCTGCGGTAGAAATGGATGCCGAGGATCCACTGTTCATCCTTTACACCTCTGGCTCTACGGGAACACCGAAAGGTGTGTTGCATACCAGTGGTGGTTACATCTTGTATGCGGCAATGACGCATAAACATGTATTCAATTATCAGGACGGCGATATCTATTGGTGTACTGCCGATGTCGGCTGGGTGACAGGACACTCCTATATCGTCTACGGCCCGCTGGCCAACGGTGCGACGACATTGATGTTCGAGGGTATACCCACCTATCCTGATGTCAGCCGCTTCTGGAACGTCATCGACAAGCATAAGGTCAATATCTTTTATACAGCACCTACAGCCATTCGCGCACTGATGGCGCAAGGCGATGAGCCCGTAACTAGTACCGATCGCAGCACCCTGAGACTGTTGGGCACCGTCGGCGAACCTATCAACCCGGAGGCCTGGGAGTGGTATCACAAGGTGGTCGGTGATGAACGATGCCCCGTTGTTGATACCTGGTGGCAAACCGAAACCGGCGGCATATTGATCTCACCGCTGCCCGGTGCTACGGCGCTCAAACCCGGTTCTGCCACCAAGCCTTTCTTTGGTGTTGTGCCGGCACTGGTTGATGAACAAGGCAACATTCTTGAAGGCGCTACGTCAGGCAATCTCGTTATCACACGCCCTTGGCCCGGACAAATGCGAACCGTCTATGGTAACCAGGAACGCTTTCATGAAACCTACTTTGCCATGTATCCCGGCTACTACTTTACCGGTGACGGTGCACGGCGCGACGAAGATGGCTACTACTGGATCACCGGACGGGTTGATGATGTTCTGAACGTCTCCGGCCATCGTTTGGGTACGGCGGAAATCGAAAGCGCCCTGGTTCTGCACGATTCAGTCGCTGAAGCGGCGGTTGTCGGGTATCCACATGACATCAAAGGCCAGGGCATCTATGCCTACGTCACCCTGATGAACGGTGTCGAAGCAACTGACGAACTCAAGAGCGCTTTGGTCACACATGTGCGCAAGGAAATTGGCCCGATCGCAACACCGGACGTCATGCAATGGGCACCCGGTTTACCAAAAACTCGTTCCGGCAAGATCATGCGACGCATCCTGCGCAAGATCGCGGAAAACGATGTCAGCAATCTTGGGGACACATCGACTCTGGCTGATCCCAGTGTGGTTGACGGACTGGTTGAGAATCGCGCCAACACTTAGTCGCCATTTCCCTATCTCATCACTATCACGATAAATGATTATCGTGATGTTTCAAGGCAGCTTGTTCTGGTTAACCCTGAACAGCTGTTTGTCTGCACCTATGTCTACATGACAACGAAACTGCCAACCGGCCTGCTCTTAGCGGGTCGAGTTGGCAGTAAGCGGCGATCAATGAGCGCAAATCCTTATCAAAGAACCCCGCGTGTACTCAACGCACGGGCAGTTGCGATCAAAGCAAAGCCCGTACTTGATCCAATAAGGCCTCATCTGCCCAATCACGCGGACCAAGGGCTTCATATACGACCTCCCCCTGCTGGTTGACCACGATGGTTGTTGGCAGCGCGCGAACCGACCAGTTAGGCAAGGTATTTCCGTCGCCAATCAAGACCGGAAAATCAATCGAAATACGGGTCAGAAATTGTTTAACGGTATGCTCACCTTCACCGGCATTGATCGCAAGCATGCCGATACCCTCATCCTTGACCGAGTGCCAGGCCTCGTTCATCGAAGGCATTTCTTCAATACAAGGCGGGCACCAACTCGCCCAGAAATTGATAATCCACAACTTGCCTGTCAAGGCATCTGAATCCCAGGTCTCATCATCTAGGCCCGGCAGTTCAAACTCGGGCAATGGGCGCTCAGTCTGACTCAGCCCCGCCTGGGCGAAGCTCGCACCAGAGCTACTGAGGACGATGGCTACCATCAGGCATTTTGCGAGCGAGGTCAAATGTTTCTGGATCATGAGCCTACCTTTCAAGGTTCTATTTAACAGATATCCATTGTGACCGTATAATAGGGTGTGAGTGCCAAAAAAACAGTCAGCGATGATGATATGGCTCTGTTTCGTGAGGCCGTAGGCGATGTGCGGTCGGTCGAAAATGACCGCGTGGCGCCGCCAGAACCGCGTCAGCACGTACCTACGAAGCACTCACGTGAAGCCGATGACCGCTCCGTGATGGATTCCCTGTTGGACGAACTTAGCGAAGCCGATCTCCTCGAGACCGGTGAACATCTGGCGTATACACAAGCCGGTGTTCAGCGTGCCGTCCTGCGAAAACTGAAAAGCGGACGTTATTCAATCCAAAGCGAAATCGACTTGCATGGCCTGACATTGGCTGAAGCAAAAACCGAACTGGGGGAATTCATCAAAGCCGCCCAGGAAAGAAGGCATCTGTGTGTTCGAGTTATCCATGGAAAAGGTCGCAAAACTGCGGAGAGTGCCCCTCGGCTTAAACCTGCCGTCAACCAGTGGTTGCAACGTCACAAGCAGGTGCTCGCATTTTGTTCAGCGCGAGCTAACGATGGTGGAACTGGTGCCGTATACGTGCTACTCAAACGATTGAAATAGATACACCATGCCTACCAAACAACATGACTTCAACAGCCTGATTGAATGGACGGGTAATCGAGGCAAGGGTACACAAAGCTATCGTGGCTATGATCGTACCTGGCGCATTCAAACACCTGGAAAACCGGAGATACATTGCTCCAACGATCCACTGCTTGGTGGCGATCCGGCATTGCACAATCCAGAAGACTTGTTGCTCAGTGCCGTGTCCGCCTGCCACATGCTCTGGTTTCTGCATCTGGCCAGTTCAGCAAAGCTTGTCGTATCAGCTTATCGTGACTCGCCATTAGGCCATGGCGAATCTGAACCAAATGGCGCTGGTCGTTTTAAAAGCATCACATTGCGTCCACACATCAGTCTTGAGTATTCCATCGATCAGGAAAAGGCTGATGCCATTCATGACGAAATTCATCAATACTGCTTTATCGCCCGCTCTCTGAACTGCCCAGTGCGTATTAAAGCCACGTACGGTTGAGCGGTTTTGCACGCAAGGTCAATGGCGTGTGAGCCTGGTTAATAAGTGAAGGT
>CAYUZB010000022.1:35878-40307 GCA_964449565.1 uncultured Granulosicoccaceae bacterium
GTAGTTACCATGCCACGCTTTGATATGGAACAGGCACTGGCCACGATAGAAAAACAAAAGATCACGCAATTTTTCGCAGTCCCGCCCATCATATTGGGTCTGGCAAAATCCCCATTGATAGACAAATTCGATCTGTCATCGCTTACACGAGTTTTCTCAGGCGCTGCACCACTGGGCGCTGAACTGGCTGAAGAAGCTAGTGCACGCATTGCTTGTCAGGTAGTACAAGGCTATGGGCTTACTGAAGCTAGTCCTGTCACTCATGTCAGTAGTCAGCATTTGAAAAAGCCAGGCAGTAGCGGTGTAACGCTACCCAATACCCTGTGTCGACTGATCGACGAGAACGGTCAGGATGTGCCCGCGGGTGAAAGTGGTGAGCTACTGATCAAAGGGCCACAAGTTATGAAAGGCTATCTCGGCAATCCTGAAGCGACCAAAGCCACCATTGATGACGACAACTGGTTGCATACAGGCGATGTTGCCCGTATTGACGAAGACGGTTTTATCAATCTGGTCGATCGAGTCAAGGAGCTGATCAAGTACAAGGGTTTTCAAGTCGCGCCAGCGGAGCTGGAAGCATTGATCGTGACACACCCATCCGTTGCAGACGTAGCCATAATCGGTATAGCAAACGTGGAAGTTGGGGAATTCCCCAAAGCGTTTATCGTGTCCAAGCCAGATACTTCACCAACTGCTGATGAAATTAAGGCTTTTGTCAAAGAGCACCTCGCTAGTTACAAACAAGTCCGCGAGGTCGAGTTCGTTGACACAATCCCTAAATCTCCAAGCGGAAAAATACTCCGGCGCTTGCTACGCGACGGTGCAAACTTGCCAACGTAATATAGTGATCAGTAGTCCATGAGCCACAAGCAATGAACAAGTGAGCCCGCTAGCTGGCTAGCCTGGGATCAACACAAAGACTGCTCTGAGTTAGCTTTTAGGGTCAGCTCCAGGTCAGTTTAGTCAGCCGAGCCTGACCTGGAATGCCAAGACATCAAGCCCAGACGTTGGATAAACGTCACACGCTTATGGAACTTATTGAGAAAACATACATCAGAAACTATCTACCACAAGTGCGGATTCCAGCTAATGGCGATGTTCTCTCTCCCATACAAAAACAAATTCCTTGCTCCTGATGGAGACAGCATTCAAACCGACAATCAGCGCCGAAAACTGATCAAACTGGCATCAGCCGGTTCCGCTCTGGCAGCGGGTGCCGCGTTGAATCTGGCACCGACAATCTCGAGCGCTCAGGACAACCGAACTCGTTACGGCATTGTCGGGCAAATTGCGCCAGAGCTGGAAGTGGGCATCTGGCGAAACTCAGCCGAAGAAAATACAGAATTCTCGATTAACGAGGCTCGCGGCAAATGGGTCTTTCTCAAATGCTGGCAGTCCTGGTGCCCGGGTTGTCACTCGGCAGGCTTTCCCACGCTGCAGGCAGTACAGAAAGCGTTTAACGGCCACCCCAAGGTTGAAATAGCCGCCATTCAAACCGTTTTCGAAGGTTTTGGCATCAACACCGAAGACAAGCTTGCTGAGATACGTGACCGCTACTCACTCGAGATTCCAATGGGTCACGACGCTGGAAACAAAGGGGCAGACGATTATCGTCCAAGCACGATGCGCCTTTATCGAACCGGGGGCACGCCGTGGCTGATCCTGATCGCGCCGGACGGCACGGTAGTATTCAACGATTTTCATGTGAATACCGAAAAACTGATCGAGTATGTACAGGAACAGATTGCCTGATGACAAAGGTTGCGTTGATGAAATTACCCGTCGTTCTGATTCTGTCACTGTCACTTCACGCCAACATCGCGTCCGCGGCCGGAAAGGATCAGGTGGTTGCTCCCGACGCCAGTAACGAGCAACAACAAGCTCTCGTCGAACGTTACGAGAACATGAACGAGAATTATGAACCTCGCACCGAGCACTTTCTGGAAGATGGCACACCGAAATACCTCAACCGCCTGATTACTGAAAACTCTCCCTATCTTCTGCAACATGCACACAACCCCGTCAATTGGTTTCCTTGGGGTGAAGAGGCCTTTGCTAGAGCCGTTGCAGAAGACAAACCGATATTCCTGTCCATTGGCTACGCCACTTGTCACTGGTGCCATGTGATGGAGCGGGAGAGCTTTGAAAACGAAGACATCGCACAACAACTAAACGAAAAATTCGTCGCTATCAAAGTTGACCGTGAACAATTGCCGGATGTTGACGCCTTGTACATGACCGCCGTACAAATGATCGCTGGCAATGGGGGCTGGCCAATGTCGAGCTTTCTCGACACCGAAGGGCGACCTTACTTTGGTGGTACCTATTTCCCACCCGCACAGTTCTCCGATCTCCTTGACCGCGTTGCATTTCTCTGGGGCAATCAACGAGACGAGTTGCTTACGCAAGCAGGCAATGTTCAACGTGCACTGAGTAATGCTCATCAGCTGGGCCAGACAGCAAAAGCGGTTGGTGCAAAAGAGATTGATCAGGCGACAGAAAATGCCATTTTTAGCTTCGATTCGGATAATGGAGGCTTTTCACCTGCGCCCAAATTCCCGCAGGAATCAACACTTTTGTTCTTACTTGAGCAGGCACGCATCGCGAACAGCCCGCAAGCACTCAAGGCTGCCGATTACACATTGAGGAAGATGGCTGCTGGCGGCATACATGATCAGATTGGCGGTGGCTTTCATCGTTATTCTGTCGACCATGAGTGGCTGGTACCGCACTTCGAAAAAATGCTCTACAACCAGGCAAACCTTGCCCGTGCCTACGTGCTCGGTTGGCAACTCAGCGGGCACCCGGATCATGCGGCAACTGCCCGTGGGATCCTTGATTACGTATTGCGTGAGATGACCACCAGCACGGGTGTTTTCTACTCTGCGACCGATGCTGACTCCGAAGGCCGCGAAGGCGCTTTTTTTGTCTGGACACCGGAAACCTTGAGCGAGGTTTTGTCTGAAGACGATGCGAAACTCGCCAGTGAATTATGGGGAATTGACGAGGTTGGCAACTTTGAGGGTGAGACCATTCTCAACCGACCAACCCCACTGGTTGCGATTGCCAAATCTTTCGATATGTCAGTTGATGAAGTAATCGAGAAGCGTGCTCAACTCGCAGAACAGCTGCGCATTGCACGTGAATCGCGCGAACATCCCTTGCTCGATGACAAGATCCTGACCGGCTGGAATGGTTTGATGATCATCGCGTTCGCTGAAGCGGCGATGGCCTTTGACGACAAACGTTACCTCGATACCGCCATTCAGGCCGCGACGCAATTGCTCGATAACGTTCTGGACAGCAGCGGCAGACTCAAACGATCACAGTTCAACGGCATTGTGTCTATCGACGCAAAACAAGTAGATTTCGCATGGCTTGCCGAAGGCTTGATCGCGCTGTACGACGCGACTGGCAACAAGCATTGGCTCAACAAAGCCCAAGAGCTGACCGATACGATGATCGCAGAATTTCATGACGTTAAAGGCGGTGGATTTTTCATGGGTTCGGCAACTGTGTCAGGGACTGCTTTGGTAACCAGACCCAAGGACCTATACGATGCATCCACACCTTCTGGCAATGCTGCTGCCCTGCGCGTGCTATCGCGTCTTGTGGCACGCACCGGCAAATTTTCCTACGCACGAATTGCCGATGAGTTAATCGCCGCTTACTCCGAAGCTCTGACTCGGCACAGCAATGGCTTTTACTATTTGCTAACGGCGCTGTCTGAATACACCAGAGGCGAGAGCGGACTGCCGCGTTACGCTGGCAAGGGCGTTGCACGTGTCGATGCACGCCGACAAGGCTCGCGTCTTGAGCTGCAAATCGACCTGGATGAAGGCTGGCATATCAATGCGAACAAACCGCTGCAGGACTATCTGATCGCGACTGAGCTCAAAGGCGTAACAAGCGAGCTAAATAATATTCGGTACCCTGCCCCACACACAAGAAAACTCGGCTTTCAATCTGAAGAGCTGTCACTTTACGAAGGCAAAGTTCTGATTGAAGCAGAATTGCCAGCCGCGGCTACGACAGGCAATTCCAATGACAGTACAACTCTGGAATTGGTACTTCAGGCATGCAACGACGAAATTTGTCTAGCGCCTGAAACCTTGGCGATAGCACTGCCACGCGGAAACTAAGCTAACGACGCTAACTGGCTCACTTGGCTGTTGTTGCAGACGGGGACAAGGCCAGTTAGCGATCACCGCCAAGTACCCCTTGCAACGCCTGATAAGCAGGTTTCGTTTGATAGTATCTATCCAATACCAAAGGCGTATTGGGTAGGCGCCATGAGTAACGATCGGTAAATCCCCAAATTTGAGTCGCCTTGCAGGCAGGCTGATCTAGGCAGGCTTGCACCGTGTTGGCAAAAACCAAAGCCTGATCATCTTCAGTAGCACCTGGCTGCATGTTCACATCCAGTTCA
>CAYUZB010000023.1:0-30119 GCA_964449565.1 uncultured Granulosicoccaceae bacterium
TGTCCTTGAGTGTCATGGCCTCGGCCGCCAGTTGCGTGATGCCTGACCAGTTCTTGTCGGTAACCATCGAACGCGGCGCGACCCAGGAACCACCGACGCAAAGGACGTTGGGCAAGGATAGATATTCCTTTGCATTGCTCGCGCTGATGCCGCCAGTGGGACAGAATTTGGGTTCTGTGAATGGGCCACCGAGTGCCTTGAGCAGCGTCGTGCCACCGGCTTGTGCGGCGGGGAAGAATTTCAGTTCCGTGTAGCCTTGATCCAGTGCGCGCATGATGTCCGCCGGCGTCATGATGCCGGGCAGTAGTGGCATTGACAAATCGCTGGCGGCTTTACCGAGTGAATCTGTAAAGCCCGGGCTAACTGCGAATGTTGCGCCCTTGTCTTGCGCTTTTTGCAGGTCTTCACGATTGAGCGCGGTGCCAACGCCGACGATGGCGTTTTCGACTTTGCTCATTTCCCCGATGGCATCCAGCGCGGCTGGGGTTCTTAATGTGACTTCAAGGACTCTAAGGCCACCGGCGACCAAAGCTTCGGCCAGCGGTTTTGCGTCTTTTACGTCATCGATGACCAGTACCGGAATGACTGGTGCGATTTGCATGAGTTGTTTGATCATTATTATCTTTTTATCTATTCGTCGAAGACGCTCATGGCGCCAAGTTCTGCACTGCTAACTTGTTTGCGGAAAGGAGTAAACAGTTCACGGCCCATATTGACCGTTTTGCGGGAGAGATCGGGAACGGTTACTACGCGTGCGTTCCATTCTTTGTCAGAGACTTTCGCTTCGAGGACGCCGTTTTCAGTGTCCAGCAGGATTTGATCACCGGTCTGGACCTTGGCCAGGGGACCATCAAGCACACACTCGGGGCTGACATGAATCGCTGCAGGCACCTTGCCTGACGCACCTGACATTCTGCCATCAGTGACCAAACCTACCTTGAACCCGCGATCCAGAAGTACGCCGAGTATGGGGGTGAGCTTGTGCAGCTCTGGCATGCCATTGGCGCGTGGGCCCTGATACGCGATGACGGCGATGAAATCCTTTTCCAGTTCGCCGGCTTCGAAGGCGACGCGCAAGGCATCCTGAGAATGAAAGACAATGGCCGGTGCATCTATCACCATGTGTTCGGGTTTGACGGCGGACGTTTTTACCACAGCTCGGCCAAGGTTGCCTGATAGAAGACGCAGGCCACCGTCCGGGCGGAAGGGTTCTTTTGCGGTTGCTATGACCGTGCTGTCTATCGATTTTTCAGGACCATCTCGCCATTTAAGCGTGTTGTCTTCCAGCCAGGGTTCCTGCGTGTAGGCTCTCAAGCCATCGCTACCGGCGACGGTTTGAACGTCATCGTGCAACAGCCCTGCGTCGAGCAGTTCGCGGATGACAAGCGCCATGCCACCGGCCGCGTGGAATTGATTGACATCGGCCTGTCCGCTTGGGTAGATATGCGTGAGTGTCGGGATGACGTGGCTTAGCGTATCGAAATCATCCCAGTTGACTTTAATACCCGCGGTTCTCGCGATTGCAACGATATGCAAGGTGTGGTTGGTTGAGCCGCCGGTGGCAAGCAAGCCGATGATGGCATTGACAATGGCTTTCTCATCGATCATACGACCCAGCGGCGTAAATTCGTTGCCGCGTGCGGTGATAGCGAGTGCTCTTTGCGCGGCGGCTGTTGTCAGGGCTTTTCTCAAGTCGGTACCCGGATTGATAAACGCAGCGCCAGGCAGATGCAGACCCATGATTTCCATCATCATCTGATTACTATTTGCGGTGCCGTAGAAGGTACACGTGCCGGGGCCGTGATAGGAGTCGCTCTCTGATTTCAGGAGATCCTCGCGGCTACATTTTCCTTCCGCAAAGAGTTGACGGGTTCGTGCCTTGTCTTTGTTGGGGATGCCGGTTGTCATGGGTCCCGCTGGAATGAAGACGGCTGGCAGGTGGCCGAAGGCGAGAGCGCCCATGAGCAGGCCGGGGACTATCTTGTCGCAGACGCCGAGGAAGACGCCGGCGTCGAAGACGTTGTGCGACAAGGCAATCGCTGTGGACATGGCGGTGACATCGCGGCTGAACAGCGACAACTCCATACCAAGCTGGCCCTGGGTGACACCGTCGCACATCGCGGGCGTACCGCCAGCGACCTGAGCCGTAGCGCCGACCGCCCTGGCCGCGGCGCGGATTCGCTCCGGGGCCTGCTCATAAGGTTGGTGGGCTGATAACATATCGTTGTACGCGGTGACAATGCCAAGGTTAGGCGCGCGTTCGGCGTGCAAGACGATTTTGTCGTCTTCCGGGGCGGCAGCAAACGCATGGGCGAGGTTGGTACAGCCCATGACACGCCGATGCGGCGGTTCGGCAGCCAGCTTGTTAATGCGCTCGAGGTAGTCCTGGCGGCTATCCTCACTACGGCTTGTGATCCGTGCGGTGACCGATTGCACGGTTGCGTCTAGATTACTCATGCTTTGCGTTCAGGTAAGTTAATTACACAATTATGTCATAGCATTTGCGTTATGCTTCAGACTTTCCGAATTAGCACCAATTCTTTTCTTACATAATATTGGTAGTAAAGTTACCGAAATGAATCTGATATCCAATGAGAGCTTGCAGGCTTTCGATTTCGTGTTGTTTGGCGGCACCGGCGATCTATCGATCCGGAAACTGATCCCTGCCTTGTACTTTAGGCATTGCGAGGGGCAGTTGCCAGACGATGGTCGCGTCATTGGCATTGCTCGGGCCCAGCTCGACACCGACGCATTTCGACAAATGCTCGATCGCGATGTTCGCGAGCATATTAGCGAAGCGGATTTCGTCGAGGAGCAATGGCAGGCGTTTCTACAACGGGTCCATTATTTTGCGGTCGATGTGACGGATCAGGCGTCCTATGCAGGACTGGTTGCGTCGCTGGCCGGGCGAGAAGACCGGGTTCGCGTTTTCTACCTCTCGGTCGCGCCGAGTTTGTTTTCACATATTTCTGAAGGCGTACACAAGGCGGGATTGATCACGCCACTGAGCCGGGTGGCGTTGGAGAAGCCCTTGGGTCGTGATCAAAAAACCGCCGAAGAAATCAATGATCGTCTGTCAACGGTGTTCGAAGAATCACAGATTTTTCGGATTGATCACTATCTCGGTAAAGAGACCGTACAGAATTTGCTGGCGCTTCGGTTTGGCAATGCCTTGTTCGAACCGCTATGGCGTAACGAACGTATCAATGATGTGCAGATAACGATTGCAGAATCATTAGGCGTTGAGGGTCGTGGCGCTTTTTATGATCAGACCGGCGCACTTCGCGACATGGTGCAGAACCATTTGTTGCAGCTCCTGGTCATCCTGGCAATGGAGCCACCGGTGAGCATTGATCCGGATGCAGTACGTGATGAAAAGATAAAGGTCCTGCGTGCATTGAAGCCCTTGACGGGTAACGAAGCGATTGAGAATACGGTTCGTGGGCAATATAAAGGCGGTGCCTACAGTGATGGAGCCGTGCCGGGATACCTTGAAAATGATGATATCCCTGACGATAGTTCGACCGAGACCTTTGTCGCGATTCGAGCAGAGATCGCGTCCTGGCGTTGGGAAGGGGTGCCGTTCTTCTTGCGTACCGGTAAGCGTATGGAAAGCAAGACAACCGAGATTGTCATCAATTTCAAGAAAGTACCGCACTCTATTTTCTCGACAGCCGATGGCTTGAGTACACCGAATCAATTGGTCATTCGCCTTCAGCCCGAAGAAAGTATTCGCATGCGCATATACGTCAAGGCCTGGGGGGATGATATCCAGTTGCAGCCGGTGCATTTGAACCTTGATTTCAATGACGTCTTTCAAAAACGCAAGCTGATCGCTTATGAGCGCTTGTTACTGGATGTCATTCGTGGCAACCAGACGCTGTTCATGCGTCGTGATGAAGTCGCCGCTGCCTGGGCCTGGATCGATCCCATTCGTGATGCATGGGAGCAGCAGCAGTATCAGCCGAAGTCTTATACCGCTGGAACATGGGGGCCAAGCGCTGCCAATGCCTTGATCAGTCGTGAAGGATGCAAATGGTATGAAGATTAACTGGCAAGAGTCGAGTGATCGACAAGCACTGAGCGATGAAGTCTCTGACGTTGTCGTTCATGCTCTGGCTGATGGTATCGACCGACATGGAATGGCGACGTTGGTGGTGTCCGGTGGCAGCACTCCGCTACCGATGTTTCTTGAGTTGAGTGCGCGAGATATTGATTGGTCAAATGTCATCGTGACCCTGGCCGATGAGCGTTGGGTGCCTGCCGATGATGATGCCTCCAACGAAAAACTGGTTCGAGAGAACTTGCTGAAAAAGCGTGCATCGGTTGCGCGGTTTGTCAGTTTGTACCGCGATGGCCCGGTGGATGCGGCGCTTGACAGTATTCGTCAGGATGTTGATAGCTTGCCGTCACCGTTTACCTGCGTGATTTTGGGTATGGGGGGAGACGGGCATACGGCTTCCTTGTTTCCGGATGCGCCAGAGCTTGAAATGGCGATGGATTCGGAACGGTCTGTTGAGTTTTTAAACCCGCCATCTGCTGGCATGCGACGGATCAGTTTGACGCCAGCGGCACTACTCAATACCGATATGTTGATGGTGCACATTACTGGGGCGGACAAACGCCAGGTTCTGGAATCGGCAGATGAATTGCCAATCGGGCGTGTTTTGCGAAGCTACTCCAAAAAGGCCTCGGTATACTGGTCACCCTAGTTTCAGGCTAAGGTTCCATGCTCTTAAAAATAAAATCTGCGCGCGAGGGCCTGCGTAAATCGGAACAGAAAGTCGCCGATGTCATCATCGCGGATCCCGATGGCAGTGTGCAATCATCGATACAGGCGATTGCCGCAAGAGCAGGGGTTAGCGAACCGACGGTCATTCGTTTTTGTCGAGCGCTTGATTGTGTCGGGTTTCAGCAATTCAAGTTGAAGATGGCCCAGGATCTGGCCAGCCGTGGCACCTTTTTTTATCAAAACGTCACACCAGAAGATTCGAGCAAGGAGCTGGCCGGGAAGCTTCTCGATGGTGCGATTGCGTCGTTGGTGCAGATTCGAAATCAACTCGATGACAAGGCGCTGGAGAAAGCCATCGGTATGTATCGGGATTGCCAACGAGTCGAACTCTATGGATCGGGCGGCTCGGCAGTCGTCGCCGAAGATGCGCAACAAAAATTCTTTCGCCTGGGGAAACCTGCCATTGCGTACTCTGATCCACATATTCAGCATGCGGCAGCAGCACTACTCGATGAGAATGCACTGGTTATCGCCATTTCGCACTCGGGACGTAGTAGCGATATTCTGAAAACTGTTGAGATAGCTCGCGAGACGCGGGCCAAAGTCATTTCCATCACGGCGACCAAATCACCGTTGGCGCAGTCCAGTGATGTAGCGCTAACGGTTGATGTCAATGAGGACAGCGATATTTTCTCGCCGGTCAAATCGCGGCTGGGCCAGATGGTTGTATTGGATATTCTGGCTGTGGGTGTTGCCGTGCGCGGTGGTGATGAGATGCTTCAGCAACTGGCGCGTGCACGGCGCGCTATTGACTTCAAGTTTGTCAAAGGCTGATTGACTACTCGCTGGCGGTTGCTTCGCCGAAAGCAGAAACGGTGGTTGGCGACTGCAGGATTCGGGCGCGGGCAAAGATGATGTCCTGATCGATACGGAAGATTGCGTTGCCTCGGTTGTTGACGTCAACGCTTAAGGGGTCGCTGAATGATTCATCGCTGGCGATCTGTATTTCAAACCCCAGGGCGTCTGCTGGTGGATCGATGACTTGAATCAAATATTCATTGCCTTGCTTTTCGATGGTGGTCGTCACGGCTGGTAATGCATTGTCTATTTCGGCGATGGTCAGGCGCGTATTGCTGGTGAATCCCAGCAGGCCATTTTCGTCTACACCACGGATCGTCAAGTAGTAGTCACCTGCCGGGACGGTTGCGGGCTCAAGGCGAGCGTCTGAGGCGGTGAAGTCGGCGACGGTTTGTCTGGCCGCGCTGTCACTGGACAGGAGTGCTGCATAGCTGCTTACCCCTTGAATATCCCACCAGGTAACATTATCTCCGGGCGCGACACGTGTCGGGACGTAACGATAGACAGGCGCTGGCAGCAGTTCGATAGGCTGACCCGGTGCTTCGCCTTCTTGAGTGAGGGAACCGAAGCCTTCGTCCAATTCGACTTCCTGGTCTTGCGCCGAGATCACAACATTGCCTTCAGTGACGCCAACCGTCATGGTTTCACTGTCTGCAGAAAAGTCGAAGTCGGTGCCGCGCACAGCAGCCGATGCGTAAGGGGTGTTGACTTTGAATTCTACGGGTTGGCCGTCTCTGCTCTCTACATTCGAGCCGATGGTCCCATGTTCGATATCGAGTTCAATCAGGCAGCTGTCATCATTAGGTAAACAATTTAAACGTGTTATGACGGCACGCGTATCGGGTTGCAAGTTGACCACTGAGCCGGTTGAAAATTCGATGCTGATAAAGCCATCAATACCAGTTGAAATGATGTCGCCGAGTTCTACCCGGTCTCCACGCGCTAATGGCATCGCCTGGGCATTGCTTGTGACGGTGCCTTTGATGCTGGTTACTGTGCCTTTGACGAAGACAACATCGGCTGCTTCATTTCTGGCGGGAACATGGATGGGCAGTCGGATAATCTGTCCGATACTGAGGACCGCCGATTCGCTGATCTCGTTGAATTCGGCCAGCAATGGCGCATAGCTGCTTGAGCCGAGCTCACGCCTTGCAATGGTACGCAGCGTATCGTCTCGCTGAACAATGACATCACGCGAGATGATTGAGGCAGTTTGCCTTTCGGCAGTCTCTGACTGTTGGGCGTGAATGACACCGGAGGACAACGAGAAAAGCGCGGCGGCAGCCACGGTCACTAAATAGCGAGTTATGTGGTCGTCCATAGGTCGGCATTCTAGCAAAATGGCGTTATTTATTCCTGTGGCAGGTTTTTCAGACGCGTCAGACGCAGCATATTGGTCGTACCGGTACGACCGAATGGCATGCCAGCTGTTATTGCGATGATTTCGCCGATTTCGCCAAAACCTTCGGCCAGCGTTATGTTGATCGCATTGGCAACCATTTGATCGATGCCGTCCATCACATCGGCGATCACCGCATGAACGCCCCAGACCATCGCCAGGCGACGGGCAGTTGCGATATTCGGGGTGCAACCGATGATTGCCGCCTCGGGGCGTTCGCGGGCGGCTCGAAAACTGGAAAAGCCGGATTCGGTGTACGTGAAGGTCGCCGCCAATGGCATGACGGTCGCGACATGGCGCAAGGACGAGCTGATAGCGTCTGCGACT
The DNA here is from genome assembly GCA_964449565.1 of uncultured Granulosicoccaceae bacterium. Taxonomy (GTDB): domain Bacteria; phylum Pseudomonadota; class Gammaproteobacteria; order Granulosicoccales; family Granulosicoccaceae; genus Granulosicoccus. The sequence goes on from CAYUZB010000023.1 coordinate 7,317, forward strand.
GTGTCACCGGGTGTCGGCATGGCGGTGTCGATACCTTTTCGATAATACGGATCGCGTTCCACTTCGATAATGATGCGATTCATCGCCGTTGCGGCTTCTACCGGATAGTCACCTGCAGCGGTTTCCGCCGAAAGCATGACGGCGTCAGCACCATCATAGACGGCGGTGGCGACATCGGATGACTCGGCTCTTGTCGGCACGGGTGACTGAATCATGGACTCGAGCATTTGCGTCGCGACCACGACCGGTTTACCTTCCTGGCGGGCTCGTCGAATGATTTTTCGCTGCACTACCGGGACGGTTTCTTGGGGCATCTCGACGCCCAGATCACCACGCGCCACCATCACGCCGTCGCTTAATTGTACGATGTCGGACACGTGTTCAATGGCAGAGGGTTTCTCGAGTTTTGCCATGATCGCCGCTTGACCCTTGACGAGCGTACGGAGTTCGGACATGTCTTCGGGGCGCTGTACAAAGGACATGGCTACCCAGTCGATGCCCAGCGTCAATGCATATTCGAGATCGGCGAGGTCTTTTTCGGTGAGTGGCGAAATAGGCAGGATCAGATCGGGGACATTGACGCCTTTGTTGCTGCTGATAACACCACCGACGATCACTTCGGTACGGGCGCTTTGTTTGTCGAATTCGACGACTTTCAGCCGGATCTTGCCGTCATTGACAAGCAGTTGCGCGCCTTCTGTCAATGCGGCGAATATTTCCGGGTGCAATAGCGGAGCTCTTGTCGCGTCGCCCGGGGTGGGGTCCTGGTCGAGTGTGAAGCTTTGGCCGGTTATGAGTTCTTCGCTGCCGTTGGCGAAGGTGCCAACCCGAAGTTTGGGGCCTTGCAGATCAACCAGGATGCCGATAGGGCGCTTGCGCAGCTTTTCGATCTCGCGAATGATGGCGTGCGTGCGCGCGTGATCTTCATGCGTTCCATGGCTGAAGTTAAGTCGGAAAACGTCAATTCCGGCATCGAACAGCTTGAGGATCGTCTCATGTGTGTTGCTGGCCGGACCGAGAGTGCCAATGATCTTCGCGTCTCGTCTGCGTCTCATGTACTGTTATTCTCTGTTTTGTAGTTAAATTACACGCAGCCTTAATGACCGCCAGTAGCTAGTTTATCCTGTTCTGGCGTGTTCGAACCAAAACCGGGGTATTTGCATGAAAAGTAACATTCGTAAGTCGCGGCGTCAGAAAGTAGTCAAACTACTTGAAAGAAAGCGACGCTCCCTCTCGAGAGCCAGCGAGATTCTCCTCAAAATACGCAGAAAGCCTTAATTGCAAGCCGCTGCTGTATTCTTGGAGGCATGGACAAACTAAGCAAGCGCAGTACTTATGCAGATGAGCTGCGGGCAATTGTTCCGCCGCATTGTCTTCTGTCTACCGATGAAGAACTCAAGCCTTATGAGTCGGATGGGCTGACGATTTTTCGAGCCAGTCCCTTGCTGGTGGTTTTACCGGAAACCGTTGAACAGGTGCAGGGAATCATGCGTTGGGCTTGCGGACGCGAAGTGCCGGTCGTCGCGCGTGGTGCTGGCACGGGTTTATCAGGTGGTGCGTTACCGCATGAGGATGGCATTCTATTGGGCCTGGCCCGGTTCAATCAGATACTGGAGCTCAATCCAGAGCGCGGTTTTGCGCGGGTTCAACCTGGGGTTCGAAACCTCGCGATTTCTGATGCCGCTCGTCCGCACGGGCTTTACTACGCGCCTGATCCCTCGTCCCAGATTGCCTGCACCATTGGCGGCAATGTTGCCGAGAATTCAGGCGGGGTGCACTGTCTCAAATATGGCTTGACCGTGCATAACGTACTTGCGGTTACGGTCGTAACGGTTGACGGCGAACTTATCGAAATTGGTGGTTTTGGTCAGGACCATGCGGGCTATGATTTGCTGGCCATCTTGAATGGGTCCGAAGGGATGCTGGCCATCACTGTTGAGGTGACGGTCAAGTTGTTGGCTGTGCCACCGGTTGCAACGCTTGTCATGGCCACATTTGATAGTGTCGAAGATGCCGGTAACGCAGTCGGTAAAGTCATAGGCGCCGGGATTATTCCTGCCGGACTTGAATTGATGGATAGCCCGGCGATAGTTGCGGCTGAAGCCTTTGCTCAATGTGGTTATCCGACTGATGTTGCCGCCTTACTCCTGTGTGAGCTCGATGGAACCGCCGAGGAAGTTACGGCGCAAGTCGCTTCTGTTTCGGCGGTGTTCGAAACATGTTCGGTCGCGAGCCTGCACATCGCGGAATCTGAGGATGAACGCTTGCAGCTCTGGAAAGGTCGGAAATCGGCGTTTCCTGCCGTGGGCCGACTGGCGCCGGACTACTACTGTATAGATGGCACGATTCCGCGTCATCAATTGCCTTATGTATTGCGCCGGATGGAGCAGTTGTCGGGTGAGTATGACTTGCCAATTGCGAATGTCTTTCATGCTGGCGATGGAAATCTGCATCCCTTGATCATGTACGACGCGAACAAGGAAGGGGAGACGGCGCGCACGGAAGAATTGGGAAGTCGTATCTTGCAACTCTGTGTTGAAGTCGGTGGCACGGTGACCGGTGAGCATGGCGTTGGTGTCGAAAAGATCAATGAGATGTGTGTGCAGTTTGACAAACCGGCATTGCTGCAATTTCACGCGCTCAAAGCTGCGTTTGATCCTGAAGGTTATCTGAATCCTGGCAAAGCTGTGCCCACCTTGCAACGTTGTGCCGAGTTTGGTGCGATGCATGTTCATCACGGCCAGCTTCCACACCCTGAGCTTGAGCGATTCTGAGCGAACACATGAACGATACAGATGACAGTCAAGCGCTTGTCGAGCGTGTATTGGCAGCGTCGAATACAGCGCAAGCTTTGGCTATTCAGGGCGGTGGCAGCAAGGCGTTTCTCGGGATGTCAACAGGCGATTCATCGGCTGATGTCTTGTCGACCTTGACGCATGCGGGCGTGGTCAGTTACGAACCGACCGAACTTGTCGTGACTGCCAGATCCGGAACCCGCCTGGATGATCTGATTCGCGTGCTCGATGACGCGGGACAGATGTTACCGTTCGAACCACCTCGTCATCCGGGTGCGACGATAGGCGGGGTTATCGCCTGTGGTTTATCGGGACCGCGTCGACCTTATGCAGGTTCAGCGCGTGACTATGTTTTAGGGACACGCGTCATCAATGGACAGGGTGAGAACCTTCGCTTTGGCGGCGAAGTCATGAAGAATGTCGCAGGGTATGACGTGTCTCGTTTGCAGACTGGGGCTTACGGCACCTTGGGGGTTCTGTTGGACATTTCCATGAAGGTTTTGCCAAAGCCTGAAGCGGAACTCACCCTGGTACACGAAGCGAAGATCGATCAAACCGAGTCGATGGTTGCATTGATGCGTCAGCCTTTACCGGTATCGGCGATGATGCAACTCGATGCACTGCGTTATACGCGCTTGAGTGGTAGTGAGTCTGCTGTTACTGCCGCCTCACGTGAGCTCGGTGGCGATGTACTTGCTGATGCTGACAAGTTATGGGCAGGTGTTCGAGATCAGTCCCATGCGTTTTTTGCGGCGTCTGGTGATCTTTGGCGTTTGTCTGTTCCGGACTTCGCCTCTGCTTTGCCGTTATCAGGATCTTGTCTCATTAATTGGGGCGGTGCTGAGCGTTGGTATGTGACTGAGGCATCAGCCGAAGAAGTGTATCGCGTTGCCGATGCGGCAACCGGTCATGCCATTCGTTATCGATCATCGACCGATACCAGCGATGGCTTGCAGCCAGTGACTGGACCCATGCAGGCTTTGCAATCGCGATTGCGAGACAGCTTTGATGCAAAGCGGATTTTTAATCGTGGGCGGTTTCATCCTGAATTGGACAACGACGTTTAAGTCATGCAGACGACCATTGCTCCCGAGCTTGTAGATGATCCGCGTGCAATAGCGGCCGAGAAGGTACTGCGCAAGTGCGTGCACTGCGGATTTTGTCTGGCCACTTGCCCAACGTATAACCTCGTTGGTGATGAACTTGATAGTCCGCGTGGACGTATTTATCTGATCAAACAGGTTGTTGAAGGTGAAAAGCCGACAGCAACAACCCAATCACATCTTGACCGATGTTTGACTTGTCGAAACTGTGAGACGACTTGTCCGTCGGGTGTTGAGTACGGGCAGTTGATTGACCAGGGACGGGCACTGGTTGAGGAGACGGTTGAGCGGCCTTTCATGCAGCGCTTTAAGCGCAGTTTGATTCTAAAGGTGCTGCCTTATGCTTCTCGTGTGGGGCCTTTGGTTAAATTAGGACAGTTGTTCAAGCCTTTGTTGCCCGGGGCTATCGGACGCAGCGTGCCTGCCCGGCAGACGTTTGATAAAACACCATTGGCTACACATGAGAGAAAAATGCTCGTGCTTGATGGTTGCGTGCAGCCTTCGATGGCACCTGCGACCAATGTGGCAGCGGCTCGGGTGTTGGATGCCTTGGGGATTGAACTCGTATCGCTTGCAAGCGCCGGTTGCTGTGGGGCCGTGTCGTTTCATTTGAATGATCAGGACGATGCGCGAAACTTCATGCGGCGCAATATTGATGCATGGTGGCCCGCTATCGAGGCTGGAGCTGAGGCAATAATCACGACGGCTAGCGGTTGCGGGCTGATGGTCAAGGACTACGGACATGTGCTGAGCGATGATCCCGTCTACAAAGACAAGGCTTTGCGAGTCAGTGAATTGTGCAAAGATATTATCGAGGTGCTGGGCGCCGAAGATCTCAGTGCCTTTCATCAGTCGGCAGCCTCGTTTGGGCGTGTCGCTTTTCATCCGCCTTGCACCTTGCAGCATGGGCAGAAATTGCCGCTGCACACAGAAACCTTGTTGCGCAAATTGGGATTCTCGTTAACGCCTGTACCTGATTCGCATCTGTGCTGTGGCTCAGCGGGAACCTATTCGATTTTTCAACCGGAACTGAGTCATCAGTTACGGGATAAAAAAGTTCGCGCCCTTTTGTCGGGCGAGCCGGATATTATTGCGACGGCCAATATTGGCTGCCAGTTGCATATTCAAAGTGGTAGCGGGCGGCAGGTTTTGCATTGGGTTGAGCTTGTTGATCAGTTAATAGTCAAGAACAAAGGTTGAGTGTCATGCGTAGTTTCCATCATATTGATCTGGGTGCTCAGTCGGTAAGGACTGAAACGCTGGAAGGTGAAGATATTGTCCGCGCTGGTCGTTATCTGATCGCCAAGACCTTGCATGAGGAAAATATTGCCAAGGTTGATCCCTTGTCGTCCGAGAACCCACTGATTTTTTCTGCAGGACCGTTTGCGGGAACCAACTTTTCCAATGCCAATCGACTCAGCGTGGGGTGTAAGAGTCCGTTGACCGGCGGAATAAAAGAAGCCAATGCTGGTGGGACCTTCGCATTTGCTCTTGGACAGTTGGAACTGTCCGGTTTGACCTTGCACGGTGCGTCAAAGGACTGGGTAATCATTCATATCAAAAAAGAAGGCGGTATTGATTTTCTCGATGCCAGCGAGTACATGGGCGAAGGCAACTTCAAGACGGCTGCACGTTTACATGGGCGTTTTGGAAAAAAAATCAGTATTGCGCTTTGTGGTCCGGTTGGCGAATACCAGGGATTGTTGTCTGGAATTTCGTTTAGTGATGTGGATTTACGTCCGTCACGGCTTGCGGCCCGTGGTGGTGTGGGCGCGGTAATGGGAATGAAAAAGGTCAAGGCGATTATCGTGGATCTTAATCGCATGCCTGCTTTGCATGATCGAAAGAAGGTGATGGGAGCGGTGAAGGCGTACAAGAAAATGCTCGATGCAGAACCTGCCATTCAAGCGTTTCAGAATACGGGCACGGCGATGGTTGCGGATTTTACCAATCATGTTGGCGGCATTCCGGTAAGAAATTTCACGAATGGGCGCATGGTGGATACCGAGCAAGAGCCGTTCAAGCTCGGTGGTGACTTTTTACGTGAACAAAATATCGCACGCGGTGGTGAGACAACGCATGCTTGTATGCCGGGTTGCATCATTCAATGCAGTAATGTGTATGCGGATGAGAATGGCGAGGAAGTTGTGTCGCCTGTTGAATATGAAACTATTGGGCTGTTGGGGACCAATTGTGGCTTGAGTGATCCGGATGATCTGGCCCGGCTCAATTATGAAGCCAATGATCTAGGCATCGATACGATCGAGCTTGGCGGTTTGATCGGCGTATTGATGGATGAAGGTCAGGGTGCTTTTGGTGATACCGCCTACATGCAGAGCGTGCTTGATGGATTGCGGCATGGAACCGAAGACGGAAAGCTGCATGCGATGGGGACGGCCCGCGTCGGCGAAGCCTTGAGTGCCAAGCGTATCCCGGTGATCAAGAAACAGGCAATCAGTGCCTATGACCCGCGTGTGATCGAAGTCACAGGTTTGACCATGATGATGACAGCGCAAGGGGCCGATCATACGGCGGGGAACCTGCCTTCTTATGACAGTAAGGACAAGGGGACCGAGGAACTCGTTGGGGTCAGTCTCGAGATCCAGGTTTTATGTGCATCGGCTGATTCGCTTGGACTGTGTATTTTTGGTCGATCGGTGACCAATGAGCAGCTGGATTTCATTACCCAGGCGATCAATGATGCCCATGGCACGTCGCTGGAAACCTCGTTTTACGAGGATTTGGGCCGTCAGACCTTGGTTTACGAGGCCAAATTCAATCGGGATGCGGGTTTTAGCGAAGCAGACGACGATTTGCCTGAATTTTTCTATAGCGAAGCCTTGCCGCCGAGCGATCGCGCCGGGCGTTTTCGTACAGCAGACGTCAATGAAGCGTCTCGACACTGGTGGAGCAGCACCGGATAAGCTAAAGCTAAACGGGCAAACGCCGACATCGATATCAGGTGCATGGAAACGCGGATATCGTAATGAGCAGAGCGTGCTATAAACACAGTTCCGGTGTATTGACAGCCATACTGGCCCTTGGCTTGGCGGCTTGTGGCGGCGGCGGTGATTCCGCTGGCCCGGATTCTGCGCCGACGACTGTGGCGGCCGCATTGCCGACAGGCGATCATGTAGTGCTGACATCGGTATCGCTCGAGTTGAGTGAGGCGGATCGCACGGCCCAATTGACGGTCGCGCGAACGGGTGATGGTGTGGGGGAAACGCGGGTTCAGTACTTCACACAGTCTGCTTCTGCGTTGGCCGGTAGCGACTTCCTTGATGTGTCTGGCGAGCTTGTCTGGGCCGATGGTGATCTCAGTGATCGAACCGTGGCAATTACCGTGTTGTCAGACCTTGAAACTGAAAACACAGAGTCGTTTACGTTCAATCTCGGTTCGATTGTCGGTGGCGATACCTTAGGTATTCAGGACAGCGTTCAAGTATCTCTTGTTGATTCTGCCTGTTCAGAGAACCTGCCAACGACTATCGGTGGAGATACCCTGCTTGAAGCGCCTTGTTATCACGCGAGCTCGTCAGTTAGCGTGGAAGGTAATGCACGATTGACTCTTGCCCCTGGAACGACTGTAGTTGCCGACGCGGGTGTAGCTATCACTGTACGTGACAGTGCCAGTATCAGTGTTGCAGGTATCGCTTCCTTGCCAGTGTTTTTCCGCGGTGCTAACGCCGAACCGGGTTACTGGGCCGGATTGCAGATTTTTTCAAGTAATGTCCTGCAGCAGTTTTCACATACCAATTTAAGCGATGTGGACATTGGTATCGATATTGTTGACGGGAGTACCTTGGGGTTACTTGAATCTCTGGTAGTCAATAACGAAGAGACAGCCGGTGTCCGTATACCTGCCTCGTTGGCGAATAATCTTGTCGGTTCTGCCTCGTTTACTGATGACTCTGGTGATATAGCGATAACCGCGAATCGTGTGACACCGGAAGAGCCGTTACATTTGCCTGATCTGGGTGCTCCTTATTTTATTGAAAACAACCTGATCGTTGATGGTGAGGTTTCAATTGCACCCGGTGTGGAAGTGCTAATGGGACACGATACACAGTTGTTGGTGAGTACCCGTGGTTCCTTAAATCTTGAAGGGACGGCTTTGACGCCGATCACCCTTGCGGGTCGGGAAGCAATACCGGGCTACTGGAACGGTGTATTGTTCAGTGGATCGACAAGTAATTTGAACCAGTTCAAATTTGTGACGATCGCTTATGGTGGTGGGGATCTCACACGTGACGGCAACATCAATATCATTAGCGCGGATACGCGACTAAATATCGAGAATAGTATTATTAGCAATAGTGCCGGTTACGGTGTGTGGTTGGACAATACTGCACCAGGTCTGACGGTTATCGACTCGACCTTTGTCGATAATGCGCTAGGTGATTTTCGACCGAATTAACAGTCGTTTCGCGTCAAGGTTCTGACTTTAGCGAGAATATATCGCGGCCCGTAAGGTAATCCGTCGTATATGAGAACCAGTCATAGAACAATGCTCTAGTCCGATGTTAATTTGAATCGGAATTCCGGGGTTGTCCCGGAAGATGTGAAATACGGTCTGGAGCCGCCAAACATGAACAACAATTTCGATTTTGTTGGTTTGAACACAGTCATATCCGAAGCGTTCAAACCTTTGCATCAGGTTACACCTGCACTAGCACGAAAGGCGGGTATGGATGCCGGTATCAAGGGTACGACACCTAGTAATTGCCACCATTCATATTTTGCCAGTGAAGATCTGGAAACCGAGTGGTACCACGGTTTTCGAATGGGTAAGCAAAATCGCGAATAAGCGAATAACTTGATTGTTTGCCGGGCTAGTGATGGATCATTTTGTCGCTCGGCAAAGCATCAATTGCCCTCAATTTCGTCAAGCTTTATGCACATGAGTTTGAGGACATCGTTTGAGAGTCCCGAACGCAAGCGATCCAAGTCCGACAAGCCAATGCGGTTGATGCCGGGCAAGTCCAGCGGCGAGTTGCTCATACCGTAAGATACCGAGGCCACCCCCACGCCCGACAGCAACACCCAGAACAAGAGTTTGATGCTGCTGCGAATGATTTTCATGACACCAATGATAACGAGGAAGGTGCCGAGAATCATCATCACTTCATTGGCGTACTCGAATTCGAGAAAGGCGTGCCAGTACTCCATGGACACACTCCTTATTTGTTCAGGCTGTGAATGGCTGAGTGTAGCTTAAGCCAAGGTCACTGAAGCAGCAGGAACGCGCTACACTCCGATTTGACTCTATTCGGGGATAGACGCATGCCGGTAGCTAGCAAGATACATATCTGGATTTGGGCTTTTTGCCTGGTCGCGGTCATCGGGCTGATGAGCTTTGGTCTCTATCTGGAACACGTCAAATACCTTGACCCGTGCCCCTTGTGCATTACGCAGCGGTTGTTTTACATCATGATCGGGCTGTTTGCTTTAGTGGGGCTTGTCGCGTTTCGCTCGCGTCTGATTCAGCGCATTGCCGCCTCTTTGATGTTCTTGTCGGCCATTGGTGGGATTGTCACGGCCGGACGGCAGGTCTGGTTGCAACACTTGCCGGCGGATCAGGTGCCAGCCTGTGGCCCCGGTCTTCAATACTGGTTGGATAACAACCCCATGCTTGAGACCTTGTCGCTGTTGTTCAAGGGTGATGGCAATTGTGCGGAAGTGCAGTGGCAATTTCTAGGTTTGAGTATTGGAGAGTGGTCCTTGGCCTGGTTCGTATTGTTTATGTCTCTGAGTGTCTATCAGTTCTTTAAAACTCGCTAGCTGATGTGTCAGGATCCCTGTCATGGGGGATATTCATCAAATACCGACCGACGCGACAGCCCACGCTCGATTGCTGGAGCAGTTGGTGAGTGCTTCAATTGCCAGTCATCCGGATCCGGAGGTGGCGCGTCGCTGGTCTGAAATGGCCAAACATTCACTGCGGCGTTTTCCAGGGCCGCCCATACCATCTCAGCCTGAACTGAATCTGGATTCACTGGCCGGCTTAAGTGATGCTGATCGCGAAGCCTTGATGGTATCGGTATCGGCGTGGCTGGAAAGTTATTTCAATGATGTGCGTTCGCAGATGATGGACGTTCATCGGGATCTACTAAGTTTGCAAAAACGAGTCGCCGAACTCGACGTGCAAGTCGAGCGACTGAGTAGTTAGTCGTCGAGGCGGACTTTGCGTTTGTCGGGGAAACCTATTCTTCCAATCCCGGGGAGTTTTATGGCAGGCGGTAGAAGATCAATTCCGGCAGTCAGGCCGGCAATATTGATTTCTATACCTTCCTCAAGGCCGAGCAAGATGCCAGCGTAACCGCCCAGCGAGATTTGCGCACCCGTATTGCTGGGCGTAATCGCACCCAGCTTGCCAGCGGGGAGGAAGTCCTTGCCGATGGCCGTCGGTGGTAATTCCAGCCGAAGCTCCGGTACGGTACGAGCGAGATACGCGATAAAGGTGTTGCTGTTGGGGCCAGGCCAAACGTGGTAGGTGTCGTTGTAGGGGTAGTCGTTCGCGGCGAATTCAAGTTTGTCGATTAATTCATCGACGTTTTTCCCACCGCGAATTTCCCGTAATAGCGTTGGTCTGTTGCCAAACCACATGTTGTCGGGGTTGCCCGTTCTCAAGCGCACGGCATCACCGCCCCAATAGACGCGATAGCCGATGACTTCCATCCGCGTGTAGCGATCCTCTGTCGTGCGTTTGGTGGCGAACCAGGTATGCACACCGAATGCTCCGCGCCAGCGAGCGGCGCGCGCCGCATAAACCTGAATGATGGCATCGCTCGTCTCGGCAGGATCTGGTGCTTGTCGGGTACTGCCGAACCTGCTCGCATAACCTGCACTGTCACCCGAATAGTGGGCAGCCACCATGCAGCCTACGGGAAAAATGTAGAGCAGCACGATGATGGCAAGTGTGCGGAAAATAGTTCGGGTCAGGTGTTTCATTGGTCACAGTGTAAAGTGTCTTGGCAAGAGACGGCGGCTCGGGTACGCTCATTATCATGACAAAACATAGATTGCACGGTAAACGGGCGCTGATCACGGCGGCGGCTCAAGGTATAGGTGCGGCTACCGCACGTGAATTTGCGGCCAATGGCGCGAGTGTGCTCGCGACGGATATCAATGCGTCGAAATTGAGCGAGCTCGCCGACGTGGACAATATCGATACAGCGGTGCTCGATGTCACCGATCAGGCGGCGGTGGATGCCTTGATGGTGGAACATGGCGGGTTTGATGTCCTCTTCAATTGCGCCGGTTTCGTCCATCATGGCCCTTTGCTGGACTGTACAGACGAAGACTGGGATACAGCGTTTGACCTCAATGTCAAGTCAATGTTCCGGATGAGCCGTGCGGTATTGCCCGAAATGTTGGCCAAGCGCAGTGGATCAATCATCAATATGTCGTCCATCGTGGCTCATAAAGGTCTGGTGAATCGTTTTGTTTACGGTGCGACCAAAGCGGCGGTCGTCGGTCTGACCAAAGCAATCGCGGCAGACTATGTAGGCGATGGTATCCGTTGTAACGCCATCGCCCCCGGTACGGTCCACACGCCGTCGCTGGATGATCGTATCAATGCATTTGACGACCCGGATGAGGCGCGCAAGCATTTTCTCGCCCGCCAACCCATGGGGCGTCTCGGAACGGCTGAAGAAATTGCACATATGGCGGTTTATCTCGCCAGTGAAGAATCGGTGTTTACAACGGGTGTTGTTATGAAAGTGGATGGAGGTATGACAATATGAAGCTCCTGCGTTTTGGAGAGGCTGGGGCTGAAAAGCCGGGTGCGATTGATGCTGATGGGCGTATTCGGGATCTGTCGGCACATGTTCAGGATATCGGACCGGATGAACTTGATGACGCCGTCATCGACCGTCTGCGCGGACTTGATTTGAGTAGCTTACCGGCGGTTCCTGCAAGTATTCGTCGCGGCCCTCCGGTCAGTAACATCAGAAAAGTTATTTGTATCGGTTTGAATTATTCCGATCATGCGGCAGAGTCGGGTATGGCTATTCCTGCGGAGCCTGTTGTGTTCATGAAGGCGGATACATCCATAACCGGCCCCGGTGACAATGTCATCATTCCGTTAGTCAGCAAGAAGCTTGACTGGGAGGTTGAGCTGGGTGTCATCATTGGCAAGACTGCGCACTACATTGAAGAGGCTGATGCGCTGGAGCATGTCGCGGGTTACTGTGTTGTCAATGATGTTTCCGAGCGCGAGTTTCAACTGGAGGGGACCGGGCAATGGGTAAAGGGTAAAAGTCATGATTCTTTTTGTCCGCTTGGGCCTGAACTGACGACGCGCGATGAGGTGCCTGATCCTCAATCACTGGACCTTTGGCTGGATGTCGATGGCGAACGGGTACAGACCGGCAATACATCAAAGATGATTTTCAGTGTTGCGCACGTGGTCAGTTATTTGAGTCGCTTCATGACATTGCGCCCTGGGGACCTGATTTCCACCGGTACGCCTCCCGGCGTGGGTGCGGGATTCAAACCACCGCGTTATCTGAGCGCCGGACAAACGATGAAGCTCGGTGTGCAGGGGCTGGGTGAGATTGCTCAAACGGTCGTCAATCATCCGCGGCATTCGTAACGTCATGGCGAAAAAGCTTCGTAGTACCGAGTGGTTTGGTCGGCAGGACAAGGACGGTTTTGCCTATCGAAGCTGGATGAAAAATCAGGGCTTACCGCATCACATGTTTGATGGGCGACCCGTGATTGGTATTTGTAATACCTGGTCAGAGTTGACGCCCTGCAATGCTCATCTGCGCGACATTGCCGAACGTGTCAAACGTGGTGTCTATGAGATGGGCGGCTTCCCGGTCGAGTTTCCTGTCATGTCCTTGGGCGAAACCTTGCTGCGTCCGACCGCGATGCTGTTTCGCAATCTGGCCAGCATGGATGTTGAAGAATCGATTCGTGGTAATCCGCTCGATGGCGTGGTGTTGCTGGTCGGGTGTGACAAGACTACGCCCTCATTGATGATGGGCGCGGCGAGCTGCGATTTGCCCACCTTGGTGGTATCCGGTGGGCCAATGTTGAACGGCCGTTTTCGCAACGAACGTATTGGCTCAGGTACTCATGTGTGGAAGTTTGATGCGATGGTCAAATCCGGTGAACTCACGAGCGAGGAGTTTATGGAGACAGAAGCCTGCATGAGTCGTTCTGTCGGGCATTGCATGACCATGGGTACGGCGTCGACCATGGCCTGCATGGTCGAAGCCTTAGGCATGGGTATGCCGGGCAATGCAGCGATACCCGCAGCCGATTCAAGACGCAAGGCACTTGCGCATATGGCTGGGCGACGCATCGTCGAGATGGTCAATGAGGATCTGTGTCCCTCGGCGATATTGACAGAAGCGGCGTTTGAAAATGCCGTCAGAGCCAACGGTGCAATTGGTGGCTCTACCAACGCGGTGATTCATTTGTTGGCGCTTGCCGGACGTCTCGGCGTCAAGCATACGTTGGAAGATTGGGACAAACTGGGACGCGATGTACCTTGTCTGGTTAATTTGATGCCGTCAGGTGAGTACCTGATGGAAGACTTCTATTACGCTGGTGGTTTGCCAACTGTGTTGCGTGAGTTGGGTGAAGCGGGTTTTTTGAACAAGGACGCTTTGACGGTCAATGGCAAGACGCAGTGGGAAAATGTATCTGCCGCTCCTAACTACAATGAAGAGGTCATCTTTCCGTTGGCAAAGCCGTTCAAGGAAGAGGGTGGAATTGTTGTCTTGAAAGGTAATCTTGCACCGGATGGTGCCGTTTTGAAACCGTCAGCCGCATCACCTGAATTGATGCAGCATACGGGTACGGCCGTGGTGTTTGAGGATATAGATGATTACAAGGCGCGAATTGATGATGATGCGCTGGAAGTCGATGCCGATTCTATACTAGTGTTGAAAAATTGCGGCCCCAAAGGTTATCCGGGCATGGCGGAGGTTGGCAATATGGCCCTGCCGGCGAAGATTCTCAAAACAGGTGTCACCGATATGGTGCGGATTTCCGATGCACGCATGAGTGGCACGGCCTATGGGACTGTCGTCCTGCACGTGTGTCCGGAGGCGGCCGTCGGTGGGCCCTTGGCATTGGTCGAAAGCGGTGACGTGATTACACTTGATGTACACAAAGGCGTGTTGACACTGGATGTAGACGAGGCAACGCTGGATAAAAGAAGAGCTGCGTGGAAACCGGTGCATCCGATTTCAACGCGAGGCTATGTAAAGCTATATCAAGAAACAGTACAACAGGCCAATGTGGGCGCTGATCTTGATTTTCTTAGCGGTGGTAGCGGCGCGCCTGTGCCGCGTGACAGTCATTGAACCAATAAAAAATTTATGAGCAATAAAGAACGAGTTGGATTTGTCGGGTTGGGTGCCATGGGCGTTGGCATGGCTGCCAACGTGGTCAAGGCTGGATATCCGCTGACGGTCATGGGTAATTCGCGCCGCGAACCGGTTGAGCGACTGCTTGCCATGGGTGCCTCTGAGGCGTCGACAGCGGCTGAGTTACGTCAGCAGTCGGATGTCGTGATCCTGTGCGTGACGACGTCCGATGTAGTTGAAGAACTGGTGACGGGTGAATCGGGCATGCTGAGCGTCGCGGGTGATCCTTTCCTTTTGATCGATTGTGGAACGTCTCGTCCGGAGTCGACGCTTGCACTGGGCAAGGCATTGGAAGCACAAGGTTGTTCGATGATGGATGTGCCTTTAGGTCGTTCAGCGGCCGCGGCAGAAGCCGGTACTTTGAACATGATGGCCGGTGGCAGTGAAGCGGATTTCAAACGCGCAACACCCTTGTTGGAAACGATGTCAGAGAATTTGTTTCATGTCGGCGAATTGGGTATTGGCCATCGCATCAAGTTGATCAACAATGGCTATTCGATGGCGGTGGCTTGTCTTGCCGCGGAAGCGATGGCGGTTGCCCGCGCTGGTGGTGTTGATCTTGGTCGGGTTAATGATGTGATGGGTGCCGGACCAAATCGCAGCGACTTCTTTGACTGGATGATGGCGGCTGCGATTTCAGGTGACGAGACGAAGCTCGAATTTGCCTTGAAAAATGGCTTCAAGGATATGGGCTACTTCAATTCAATGGCAGAAGCGGTTGGCGTTGATGCAAGCATTCCGGCTGCGGCAGAAAAACGCTTGAAGAGTGTTGTTGAAGCTGGGCATGGAGACGACACAGTGCCTGCCTTGATGAGACTGGTCAAAAACTGATTATGGTATCAACCGGTGACACTCCGATTGTCTGGCTGGATGATCGAGACAGCGTGGTGGGACAACCCTTACTGACCCTGTCCGAAAAAGATTCTGTCGCGGTTGCCTTGCGCGCTTTAAAAGACGGAGAGCAGCTTGATGGACTGACGATATCGGGACGTGTCATGAAAGGGCATAAGGTGGCTTTGCGCGATATTGCTCAGGGTGAGCCGATTATCAAGTATGCGCAGGTGATCGGCATTGCCTCAGCGGACATTGCCGCCGGGGCCAGTGTGCATACCCATAATCTTGATTTTGTTGATAGTGATGTTCTGCATGAAAAGGCGACCATGGGTTCTAAACCTGATGTTGCCTGCACGGATACTTTCATGGGTTATCCGCGAGCGGATGGGCGTTACGGGACGCGTAATTTCATTGTTGTGTTAAGCAGCGTGAATTGTTCGGCTACGGTGGCGCATCGTATTTGCGATGTCTTCGACGATGATGCTCTTGCAGCTTTTCCGAACGTTGACGGCGTTGCCGCATTTACTCACGGTACCGGTTGCGGTATGGATGGGACCGGTGAGGGTTACCATAATTTGCAACGGGTATTGGCTGGCTATGCGCGACATCCCAATGTGGGTGGTGTGTTGCTCGTGGGTCTTGGTTGTGAGATGAGTCAGATATCGGCGACGGTCGAATCACACAAGCTTGCTGAGGGGCCATTGTTGGCGACCATGAATATCCAGACATCCGGTGGTCATCGCAAGACGATCGATCGGGGTCGGGAAATCATTCACTCTATGCTTGAAACGGTTAATGGTATTGAGCGGGTCAAGGCGCCGGTATCGAGTTTGATGTTGGCCTTGCAGTGTGGAGGCTCTGATGCCTGGTCAGGCATAACTGCCAATCCGGCCCTGGGTTACGCTGCCGACTTATTGGTTCGCCAAGGCGGCTCTGCAGTGCTTGCCGAGACCCCAGAGATCTATGGGGCGGAACATCTGTTGACGCAGCGTGCCGCCAGTGTCGACGTCGCCGATGCCTTGCTTGAACGTATCAGCTGGTGGCAAGACTATGTCGCGCGTAATCATGGCTCGCTGGATAACAATCCATCTCCGGGTAACAAGTTGGGTGGCTTGACAACGATACTGGAGAAATCACTGGGTGCTGTTGCCAAGGGTGGGACAACGGCTTTGGCAGGTGTTTATCACTACGCCGAGCAAGTGGATCGCGCTGGATTCGTCTTTATGGATTCACCCGGATATGACCCGGCGTCAGTCACCGGGCAGATCGCCGGTGGTTGTAATCTGGTGGCGTTTACCACCGGGCGCGGATCGACATTCGGCAGTAAGCCAGCACCGTGTATGAAGATCGCGACTAACACGGATATGTTTCGCCAGTTGGAAGATGATATGGATATCGATGCAGGTACGATTGTCAGTGCTGGCGACTCAGTAGCCGCAGTTGGCGAGCGTATATACCAACGTCTGTTGGAGGTCGCGTCCGGTAGTCAGACCTTGAGTGAAACACATGGTCTGGGTGACAATGAATTTGTGCCCTGGCAAATTGGCGCAACCATGTAGTGCAGGACACGCATGTATTCCTTGATTATTGGCGCAGGCTTTAGCGGTCGCTGGATTGCTGAAGCACTAAACGCTCATGGCGCTGTTCTTGGTACCCGCAGAACGCAAGAGGCTGTTGATTCGTTGGGGTTTGACGGCGTTGTATTTGATGCGTCTGAGTTGTCGTCAACACTGCCCTCTGGTGTCACTGACAAGGTGACCCATCTGGTGGTGTCTGTTGCACCAGGGCGTGAGCCGCCATTGAATGAGCCCGTGTTGTCCTGGATAGCCCGGCATGACAATGAATCGAAACCACTTTTCCCAAAACTGCGTTGGCTAGGCTATCTGTCGACAATCGGTGTCTACGGAGATCATGGTGGTGACTGGGTTGACGAGGATAGTCCTTGCATCTCGACGCAACCGCGCTCGATCATGCGCAAGGAAGCCGAGGCTGCGTGGCAGGCATTTGCATCGGCACGGAGTCTGCCATTATCCGTGCTCAGGCTTTCCGGTATTTACGGGCCTGGCAGAAATGCGGTACACGATGCGTTGAAGGGGCGAGACCGCATGATCATCAAACCGGCCCAGGTCTTCAACCGAATTCATGTTGCTGATCTTGCCACAGCAACATCACTGTGCGCCTTGGCATCCTATGATGGCGTGCTGAATATCACCGACGATGAACCGGCACCACCGCAGGATGTCATTCGTTTCGCACACGCATTGGTCGGCAAGAACGCGCCACCTGAAGTCAGGTTCGATGAAGCCGAGCTAAGCCCGATGGCGCGTTCGTTTTATTCTGAGAACAAGCGCGTGGATAATCGACGCTCCAAAGAACTATTGGGGCTCGACTATCAGTACCCAAATTATCGACTTGGCTTGCAAGCGGTGCAGTAGTTTTAGTTTACTCGCTACTCCAGGAAGCTTTTCAGCATCCAGACCGTCTTTTCATGGACCTGAACACGCGCAATCATCAAGTCTTCAGACTCCGAATCATTAGCCTCGCCCGCGCAGTCTCTGGCGGCTTTGAGATCCTGCAGTAATTTCTCATGGGCACTCACCAAGTGACGGACCATGTCTTGAGCGGATGAATCCTCGGCGATCTCTTCGATTCCCGCCATTTTAGCAAGATTGGACAAGCCACCTGGTGCCAACGCACCCTTGGCACGGATTCGTTCGGATATTTCGTCGACGGCAAGAAAAAGCTCGTTGTATTGCTCTTCAAATGCCGTATGCAAGGAGAAAAAAGACGGTCCGCGCACATTCCAGTGACACAGATGGGTCTGGCCAATCAAGGCATAGGTGTCGGCGACGACGAGTCGCAATGCGTCGATAATCGGTTCGTTCATTGCTGCCTTCTCGAGGGTTTCGGGATAAAGGCAGTTTACCGTTCGATAGCAAAAAAGTCTCTGGATTTTAGGTCGTGGTGCTCTAGTTCTTTTGCTTCGGAGTTCAGTGTTTTCGGGGTGAACCTGATGTCAACTGTTATTGCATCTGCTGTCAGAGGAAAATGCCAGATATCATTAAAGATTACACCTGTTGATGGGGTCTGGATTTATGATGCGACTTTTTGCGGAGTTTGATCGTGTGGCGGCGGAGTACAGTCCGCCACACGATCGTCTTGCCGTCGATCCGATGTATGGGTACAACGGCATAACAAATCAAAAATGCGCTAGGTAGCAGTCGTTTGCGATAACCAGAACTAAAATTTTACAGACAATTCTGTGATTATTCCGTCAAAACCACCGCCTATTTGGCCCCCCGAGTTAGCTTCCTCATCTTGATCGACGTATTCGAATTTCCACAAGGTCTTTTTGTTAACCCAATAGCCAGCTGCGACCTGAATACGCTCGAGCGTGTCATCACCACTGATGGTATCTGTATCGTTAGAGGCATTGGTATATCGCCCCGCAACGTATAATTTACCGGGTAATATATATTGTTGTGCCTCGAGCACAAAATAGTCGACCGCACTGTCAGCTCGAACGACTTCATTGGATTCAAAGCGATTGCCGGCAGCGTCTAAATTTGCAATCCCGGGCAGTATATCTCCAGCAGCATTGGAGAAAGCGAAATCGTCTTCAGCTCTGCCGACCATTGCAATCAGACTGGTGTTGGCATTTGGTTGATAAGCGAGATTAAGTTGTATGATTGACATGTCGAGGCCTGGCAGGACACCAACATGAGTGTCACGTGTGCCCGAACCGGAGGCGGAGAAATTGTAGTTCTCGCCGTCGCCGAAACGATAATTGGTGGTAGTGACTCCATCCAGGCTGGCGACGTCGCCGCCGTTGAAGTTGAGTTGATCACCCTGATCAGCCTGGAAGAAGTTCAAGCCAACCTTGAAGCCACCTGTTAAATTCAGCGTGCCTTGCAGACGACCATTAAAGCCGCGATCCTCCTGGAACTGCTCACCAAAACTTGAGCCGGTTATATGCCCGGTTATGTTGTAGCTTTCAACCAATCCACCTAACGACTGGGTATATGATAATTGCGCGCCGTTTTCTGCTGTAGCGTAGTCAACTGGTGAGTTACCAACCAAGGCATTGCCCTGATTGTCTGCGCCGTCTTGAAACCCTTTGAACTGAAACGGCGCTGCACCGATGTTGCCGATTCTTAGCGTAAGGTTTTTATCATCTGAACCTCTGCCTGCCAATCCGAGAAGGTTAAATTCGATTCCGCCAAAGTCCTGATGGAAAGAAAAGTCTCTGTCTCCGTTGTTGCCAAAGTCGTTGGGTTCCTCAGCGATGTCTACGTCAGCCACAATATTTTCGGTGATATGAAATTTAAGTTGCAGGTTGACACGTAGACGCTGGAAGTTGGATTCTTGCTCTTCGTCTTCCGGACGAAAAGCGCCGTCTTGTGCTTGAATGGCCTGAAATCCTTGCAAGGCTAGGAAATTGACTTCCAAACGATCATTAAAGAGTTTGTTTGTTTCTGCATAACTTGGCGATGTTGCTAACATGATTGTCGATGTTATGACGCCTGCACTTGCTATGCTCAATATTTTTGTGGATTTGGGTGTGCGTGCATCGTGTAGTTGCTGGTGTGAGAACAACACTTCTGGTTTGATTTTTTGTGAAGGTTTAACGCCTCGAAAGATTTTTTCGATAGGGAGCAACATATAATTTACCTCTTTATATTTATCTCTAAAAACATATAAGCGAATCTGCGAATTATTTTTCGCGAAACAATTTTAACAAACGTCGCTTGTTATCGAGGCAGATTTAAAAAATGGTAAAGTAAAAAACAATTAGTCAATTGCGTGCAGGTAGTATCATATTTTTAACCTTGGGTGCGCGTGGTGTCAGAGTTTCAACTTTGAGTACGTGTAGTGTCAGGGTTATAATCGTATGTGTGTTGATTGGCTGCTACCTTTAGTTCATCGTAAAAATCAGTGCTCATTGATAATTTATTTTTAATACTCATCAAAGAAGAAATTAAGCTGATGCACATTAAGCTTTTTGTATAGGGGCATGGTTGTTTCTAGAAAATTCTACCCAGTACGTCGCCGCTACGAAGCCCTTGATTGGGGAATCAGCCCGGACCATTCGGATTCAGCGATAAAAGCGAGCTGCCTATGTTGTTCAGATCGTCGCCCAGTAGCACGAACCGTTGCTGAGCGGGTGGTTGTGCCTCCGGTGGTTCATTCTTTTGTGCGTATTCTTCATCTGAACTGCTGCAGCCAGCAGTAACACTGTAATTACAGGATAAACACCGAATTGAGTCTTTCGCGTTTTTCGTGGGCTTACTGTCAGCTAGTTTTTGTGCGGGGCGATGGTGCGAGTATTGTGGTTTTCGAATCAGCAGTCGAGTTTGATGAGTTGGATAAAATTGTCAATTCGCTCGGAGAATATAAGCAGGTTATCAGCGTTACTCTCTTGCAGTAGGTGTCGTAATGTCGAGGTTAGGGTAGAGCGATGTTCCAATTTGCCGTTCGCGCAATTTGCCCACGATGCCTTGTTACATAGGTTTTGTAGTGAAGCCTGACGACTTCAACCAGCGGCTTCGTGAGTTTCTCGGCACAACATCTTAGCAACTTGTCGAATTTAACTATTCATCTGCCCGGTTTGTCGTCTGAATGAGCCGGAAAATACATCGGAAATTCCAATGGAATAGAGTAGTTATCTATAGCCGATCAAAGATTAGGGTTAACCTGTAATTAAGCTATAAAAAAGCCGGCAACTAGTGCCGGCTTTTTAATTCATGGGCTACAGAGGTGTCGCTGACCCCATAATGCTTGTTGCCGCTAGCGCTTTATCAGAACTGCCTTTCGACGACGCATCATCACACCACCAGCTGCCAATAAGCCGAGTAGGGGCAGCAGTGGATCTGATACGCCGCCACTGCTAGCTCCAATCGAGCAGGCACTTCCGCTCAAACCCGTTCGAACAATAGCTGTACCGAGCTCCGGATCTGAATTATTTGGCTCTAGAACATCGATCAATCCATTGCCATCAGCATCTGGAAAGTTCGCTGTGTTTACTATTTCGCCTGAGGCTGTTACTGGTTGAAATCCGGTGCCTTGCGAGTCGTTATCGAAGTCATCTACTATGCCGTCGCCATCTGTATCTGGTAGTGCAACGAAGTCTGCATCTGCGAAGTCATCAATGCCATCCCCGTCAACGTCTTCGCCACCTGTCACATCAAAGTCCACGGCATCTACAATACCGTCGCCGTCGGTGTCCGTCCACGTATCAACAAGGCCATCGTTGTTCAGATCGTCTCCGCCTGCTTCGACAATATCATTGATGCCGTCCGCGTCGGAATCAAGATCCAGATGATTGCTTGAACCATCGCCATCTGTATCAACGATTGTGTTGGCAATTACATTGTCTGCCAAGCCGTCATTGTTGATATCGGTCAGATCATCGACAACGCCATCACCGTCGGCATCAACAGACGCACCGGCTGTTTCGAATACATCTGGCAGACCATCGTTATCAGCATCAAGGTCGAGGTGATCAACATAGCCATCGCCGTCGCTATCAACGTCAGGTAGTGGGGCAGCTGCTGTGTTGTCGTCATGGCCGTCGAGGTTTGCGTCTACAAAGCCATCAACAACACCATTGCCATCGGCGTCAGTGCCGCCAGCTTCGAAAACGTCTGTCAAACCGTCGTTGTCACTGTCCAGATCAACGTAGTCAGCAATGCCGTCTCCATCGGTGTCCAGTGGAAAGTTGACGTCACCACCGACTTCATCAGAATCGAGCAGACCATCATTGTCTGAATCGATATCCATAAAGTCAGGTACACCGTCATTATCAGTATCTATCGGGTTCGATGGGTCGCCACCGATCTCAATGCTGTCTGGAATGCCGTCACCATCGTTATCCGCAACGTCAGTAGGGGCCGGTGGTGTTACAGGTGTGACTCCTTCAGGCGGTTCCTGAAAATCAGCGACACCGTTGCCGTCTGTATCAACAGGATTGGTTGGATCCAATCCAGCTTCAACAGAATCGTCAACGCCGTCGTTGTCGGTATCCAGATCACGAAAGTCCGCAACTCCGTCACCGTCAGTATCGGTAGGTGCTGTTGGGTCGGTACCTGCTTCTATCAGGTCAGGGATGCCATCGCTGTCAGAGTCCAGTTGCAAGTTATCCGCAACGCCATCTTCATCGGTATCGACTGGATTCATTGGATCGTTACCGGCCTCAACATTGTCCGGTATGCCATCGTTATCAGAGTCTGTGTCGAGAAAATCGGCGTTTCCGTCACCATCGGTGTCAACAGGGTTTGTTGGATCAGCACCCGCTTCAACACTGTCAGGAATGCCATCGCCATCAGAATCTTCTGATAAGAAATCCAATTCGCTACCGGTACCTGTGTTTACTGGATTGCTTGGATCGCTACCTGCTTCAACACTGTCAGGAATGCCATCCCCATCGGATTCCAGATCACGAAAATCAGGTGTTCCATCATTGTCAGTGTCAACCGGATTGACTGGATCACTACCAGCTTCCAAGGTATCTGGAATACCGTCGTCGTCAGAATCTCTTTCGAGAAAATCAGCAACGCCATCGGCATCAGTGTCGGCAGGGTTTAAAGGATCACTGCCAGCTTCAACGCTATCAGGTATACCATCGTCATCGGAATCCTGTTCCAGGAAGTCGGCAACACCATCAGCATCAGTGTCAGCTGGGTT
>CAYUZB010000023.1:30219-36410 GCA_964449565.1 uncultured Granulosicoccaceae bacterium
CTGCCAGCTTCAACGCTATCAGGGATAGTGTCGCCGTCGGAGTCCAGGTCCTGAAAATCTGGTACACCATTATTGTCGGTATCAACAGGGTCGTTTGGATTCGAGCCTGCTTCTACCGCATCAGGAATACCATCTGCATCTGAATCCTCTGACAACATGTCAGCTGTTCCATCGTTATCACTATCGGTAACAGGTAGTGCGGTGGCTGCTACTGAATCTGCCAAGCCATCATCATTCGTATCAGCGAAATCATCGATAATACCGTTGCCATCGAGGTCAGCACCACCAGCTTCAGTTGTATCACTTAAGCCGTCGTTGTCACTATCAAGGTCAAGGTGGTTGGCTACAGTGTCATTGTCGGTATCAGGTTGTGAGAGAGGTGCGAGAGCGACCCCATCGTCAAGACCGTCGTCATTGGAATCAGTAAAGCTATCTACTGTGCCATTGCCATCAGTATCCTCACCACCGGCTTCCACAACATCAGGTACACCATCGTTGTCACTATCGAGATCGAGGTAGTCGAGGATAGAATCTGAGTCGGTGTCTGCAGGTGTTGCAGGAACTGTGGCGAGTGCGTCGTCAAGACCATCATCGTTGTTGTCTACAAAGCCATCAACGATGCCGTCGCCCGTTGCATCATCAAGCCCGGCTTCGCTGGCGTCAGTCAAGCCATCGTTATCTGAATCAAGGTCGAGGTAATCGGCTATGCCGTCAGCATCGGAGTCTTGCGCTGTTGCAGTATCGTCAACGCCATCATTATTCGCGTCCGCACCACCAGTGAAGTCCGCATCAAATGCGTTGTCGATACCGTCAGAATCAGCATCCAAACCGGTAACACCGGCTTCGAATGCATCTGTAAGACCATCGTTGTCCGAATCGAGGTCCAGGTGATCTGGTTGGCCATCGCCATCACTGTCGACTGAACCGTTTGCAGCTTCAATGCTGTCGGGTATTCCGTCGTCGTCGGAATCCAGATCAACGTGATCCGCAGTGCCGTCATTATCGAAGTCACCAACCGGTGGGCTTGCGTTGTCGTCGAGACCATCGTTATCTGAATCGGCGAAGTTGTCGACCGTACCGTCTTCATTACTATCCACACCACCTGATTCAATGATGTCGTTCAAGCCATCGTTATCCGAATCGAGGTCCAGATGGTCAGGTTCGGTATCGCCGTCTTGATCGCTCAGAGGTAGGGCAGCACCCGCAGTTACGTCATCGAGACCATCATCATTGCCATCGCTGAAGTTGTCAATTTCACCATCACCATTGGCGTCAGTTCCACCCGCTTCAGTAGTATCTGTTATGCCGTCGTTGTCTGAATCGAGATCCAGGTAGTCGACATTACCATCAGAGTCTGTGTCGCTTATAGGTAACGCAGTAGTTGCTGTTGCGTCGTCGAAACCGTCTTCATTGTTGTCGGTGAAACCATCGATCTCACCGTTGCCATCATTGTCAACGCCACCGGCTTCGTAAGAATCGGTAATACCATCATTGTCCGAATCAAGGTCGCGAAAGTCTTCAATACCGTCATTGTCAAAATCGTCTACTGGCAGAGGTGTTGTCAGTGTTGCGTCATTAAGGCCATCATCGTTGCTATCGCTGAAGCCATCAATTTCACCGTCACCATTGGTGTCTGTTCCACCTGCTTCAGTGGCATCTGTTATGCCGTCGTTATCTGAATCAAGGTCCAGATGGTCGACATTGCCGTCCCCGTCCGTGTCTTCCCCAGGCAACATGGCAGCAGCAGTGGCATCGTCAAGTCCATCGTCATTGTTGTCGGTGAATCCATCGATGATTCCGTTACCTGTTG
The DNA here is from genome assembly GCA_964449565.1 of uncultured Granulosicoccaceae bacterium. Classification (GTDB taxonomy): domain Bacteria; phylum Pseudomonadota; class Gammaproteobacteria; order Granulosicoccales; family Granulosicoccaceae; genus Granulosicoccus. Next base: position 32,030 of record CAYUZB010000023.1, read on the forward strand.
TATCAGCACCGCCGGCTTCGAAAGTATCAGTTAATCCGTCGTTGTCCGAATCAAGATCACGAAAATCCTGCGTGCCATCGCCGTCGAAGTCATCGACAGGCAACGGCGTCGCTTGTACCGTATCGTGCCAACCATCACAGTCGACATCGACGAAATCATCGATCAGACCATCGCCATTACTGTCTATACCGCCAGCTTCAATGGCGTCGGTCAAGCCATCATTGTCAGAATCCAGATCCAGATAATCTACAATGCCGTCGTTGTCTGTATCTACTGCGACGTTTCCGATTGACGCTGCGTCGCTTATGTCACTGTTATTTGCATCGAAGATGTCGAAAAGCCCGTCACCATCGGCATCGGCAACACCACTATTAGGTACCTCAGCTTCGGCTACTGAAATAATGCCGTCGCCGTTTGTATCTGTTAGCACTTGTATTGAGGTAGCGCCGTTTTCCAGTAGATCGGGGATGCCGTCGTTGTCGCTATCACGATCTTGGTGATCAAATACACCATCACCGTCGGTATCAATACCGGTGGAGAGTCGGTTCGCGTCGCCATAAATGAACACCTTACCATCGGGGCCGTCATTGGTATTGCCGAGCAAGGTGATGCGAATGCTTGCAATCTCGCTACCGACTGGTGCCAGATCGTCAATAGCGTATATCGCGAGATAGATGTCTTGATTGAGATTGGCTACATGATTGGTATTGATGTAGTCAGACGTAACAAGATCTATTGACCCCAGAAAATTATTGTCAATATCGTACGCTTCCGCTTGCAATGGGTTGTTGCCAAATCGTTCGGTAAACGCTACAAACCCGCCAGCGTTACTGATAACTGGCGTGTCGTAGAAAAGTGTGTATGAATCGGCTGTAAAATCTTCTGTGTCCAGCAACTGGAAATTTTGCAGGTTCAGATCCTGAAAAGCAGGCACGATTAAATCATCGTAATTTGCGTCTATGTTGATGTCTGCAACAACCACACCGTTGTCCACGCGACGAACTCTCTGGTTAGCCGATACCGAGAAGTCAGTTACTACTGAATCTGGTGTAATCAAGTCGTCGTAGACGCCATCCATTAATGCGTTTACACCACTGATGGTAATTGAATCGATAAAGTGCGGAGTACCTGGAACGTCCGGGGCGGTACTGGTTATGCCGAAAGAGACATTAGAAGCGTCTAAAGCGCCGTCGACACCAGAATCCTGAATGTCGTCGGTTTGCGAGGAGCCTTCTTCCGTATCCAGGATGCCATCGTTGTCATCATCGATGTCGACGCTGTTTGGGATCCCGTCACCGTCGATATCGGTATCACCGGGTGTCGCAGCGTGGGCTGTCAGCACTGTTAATAGAGGGATTGTTCCAACTATCAGTAGCTTCGCCCCGATCTGGCGAAATGATTCGATTGAACGGCTGAATTGTACGAGTTTCATTTAAACACGCTACCTGTATTGCGTTGATACAGCGTCTTCTCGCTTGTGCGATGGTTTGGAATTCACTTAGGAGAACTCCCGTCTCAGGCGGCTATCGACAAAATTGAATATTTCCTTAGAAATCATAAGTTAGTTTCAGAATGTGAAGTGAGTCTCAAGCGCCCGAGATCTTGTTTCCAGGGCCTGTTCGCACTAGTCAATCGATCCACCCACTGGCAAACCACTGGGCACACTGTATGGCCTGCTTTGGTCAAACTGGGGGTTATTCAGTGCGTTGCGAAACTGTTCTATCAAGGCCGCCCGCTGACCGTTGATGTTAGGAAGGTTTCGGAAATCTGGATCTAAGGTGTTGGTCGGGACATTCGGGTTATCTGATTGATTTGGGCTATCGTAGAAATCGATAACTCCGCCCAGGGTCCTTTCTTGATCCCGATGAAAATACGGCGCAGTAAAAGCCAATTGACGCAAGCCGGGTATGCGAAACGCAAAATTGCCATATTTAAGACGCTGCCTTCGACTTTATGGGCGGCATGGATATTCTCGTCGACGATGCCGGCACGTCACATATGCCATCAGCGATAGAAAAAGTAAGCGAAGCTGATTTTGACAAGGTGTTCGCAAAGAATTGCAAATCCGTTTTGTCGAGCGTGTTTCGTTGAATATGTATTACCTGATGTGTATGAACTGATTGACTCACACCTAGCACGTCGAAATCACGTTAATTGGATATCGCTGGAAGGAGCTTGTGATGATACAATATATCATCACATAGTTGAGTGTTGTTACAACGCATACCATGAGCGCTTTGAATCCAGTAGTTAGTCACGATGCATTCACTTGGCGAGAGGTATCACAGGTCGTTGATCTGGTCGAGATTTTTGAAGCGGGTGTGCAGGTTTGTAGCTGGCATCGACCCGCCAACCCGCGGATTACAAACTACCTGGACAGCGTGGCCCATGTTGGTACGCTGCAGCTACTTGAGACACTCGAGTCAAACGAACGCGCCAAGCTCGATAGGCTACCAGCCGGAGAAGGCCGTGAGCAGTTGATTGATGATCTGGCGTTTCTAACAGAACTGTTATGCGATCTTGTTGATTGCCCAGCCGTTGGTCTTCGGAGTACTCGCGTGGAAAGTGCGATGTGTCCAAAGTGGCACATTGATCGTGTTCCCATTCGTATGCTTTGTACCTATGAAGGGCCTGGCACGGAGTGGCTTGATGATCAAGGGGTTGCACACAGTGAATTGTCCAAACCCAGTGTAGCGCAGGGTGCCTGCCAGCAAGCAGCGGCCTTCGATATTGTGTTGCTTAAAGGTTCTCTGTGGCAAGAAAACGAGAAAAAAGGGGCCATACACCGCTCGCCTGCGGTCGCTCCCGGAAATGGTCGACGTACTCTAGTGTCGCTAGACCCGCTTTGGCCGAGCTAGTCCCCAACCAGAGCACATCTCAACAAATTTCCATCAAGATTTACCGCTAAGGACACGCACCATATGCTTCAACAATCACATACTGGCAACAAGCTACCCGTCACCGTGCTGTCAGGTTTTCTGGGTGCTGGCAAGACAACCCTGTTGAATCACATATTGAACAACCGCGACGGCATGCGAGTTGCTGTCATTGTTAACGACATGTCTGAAATCAACATTGATGCATCATTGGTCAATCGCGATGTGCAACTGGATCGTGTTGATGAAAAACTGGTTGAAATGAGTAACGGTTGCATCTGCTGCACGCTGCGAGAAGATCTATTGATTGAAATCAATCGCCTCGCTAAAGAAAGCCGCTTTGATTATCTCGTGATAGAATCAACCGGAATTTCAGAGCCATTACCGGTAGCAGAAACCTTCACGTTTTGCGATGACGACGGCACCAGTTTGTCTGACGTTGCAAGGCTCGACACCATGGTTACCGTAGTTGATGCGGTTAACTTTAGCGTTGATCTGGATGAAGCAGACGATTTGCAAACACGCGGTGAGTCGTTAGGGGAGGAAGACGAACGGACCGTGTCTGATCTGTTGGTTGACCAGGTTGAATTTGCTGACGTTATTATCCTGAACAAGGTAGACATGGTCTCAAGCGACGAGCGCAAACGGCTGGAACATGCACTTCGCCAACTCAATCGCCATGCAGAGATCATTGACGCAAGATTCAGCGAAGTACCTTTGGACAAAGTGATTGGAACAGGCCACTTCGATTTTGAGCGTGCCGCCAAATCACCAGGATGGCTTGCAGAGCTTCGCGGCGAGCACACACCGGAAACCGAAGAATATGGAATTGGCAGTTTTGTGTATCGCGCCCGCCGACCGTTTCACCCGGCGCGCTTTGCTGATGCACTGAAAGACGAATGGCGAGGCAACGTACTGCGTTCAAAGGGTTTTTTCTGGCTCGCTTCACGCCCCCATGCAGCTGGCGAATGGGCCCAGGCCGGGGGTATTGTGCGTCATGGTCCGGCAGGTGTCTGGTGGGCTGATGCACCTCGCGAAGACTGGCCATCTGACCCCGACCAACGCGCTCGCATCGAGTCCGAGTTCGAAGGGGAGTTTGGCGACCGGCGCCAGGAAATTGTGTTCATTGGCCAAAACCTTGAGGCAGACCATACCCGGGAAACGCTCGATAAGTGTCTGCTTACCGATGCCGAGATGGCACTGGGTATGGAGCAATGGAAAGAATTTGACGACCCGTTTCCTCAATGGTTTGCGAACGAAGAGGATTAATGATTCACATGGGCGTCGCTTACCTGCCTGCTACGCTCATGGTTTACTCATATCCCAACATTTTGTTTTAGAACTTTCAGAAACTCCCCGTCATTAGCATTGGGTCTGGCACGACAGAAAGAGGTCCGTATTCTGGTTCGTAAGTAATTTCAACTGTCGACAAATGAACGTTCATTTCCTCCACCAGATACTGCTTAACAGTGTCCAGCAATTTTTCCGCACAGACATCTTCCTCT
>CAYUZB010000023.1:36510-39836 GCA_964449565.1 uncultured Granulosicoccaceae bacterium
ATCCTTACAAAGTCAGTATTTACTACGTTTTACCGGACTCACAGCTTTTTAGCCAAAGTGTCCGCAATTGTCGTTGCGTTGTGATTCATCAAGTCAAGATAAGTAGCAGCAGGGCCGTCTTCGGCTGAGAGCGCACCAGGAAACAGTTCACCGCCGACAGCAATACCTGTTTCATTCGCTATTTGTTCTATCAACCTCGGATCAGCCACGTTTTCAACAAAGACAGCTGCAATTCCATCTTCACGAATCTGTTCGATCAATTCAGCAACATCGCGAGCAGACGCTTCGCTTTCTGTGCTGAGCCCCTGCGGTGCGAGGAAGGTCAGCCCGTAATCCCGACCAAAGTACTGAAATGCATCGTGCGATGTGATGATGGTGCGATCACTTTCCGGTATGGCATCGATCATGGATTTTATCTTCCCGTCGAGTAACTCAATCTCACTAATGTAATCGGCCCGATTTTCATAGAATGTGGCAGCCTGTTCGGGTGCGGCGATAGCAAGAGCTGCGGTTATGTTGTCGATATAGGTTCTGGCGTTCTGCAAACTCAGCCAACCGTGTGGATCAAACTCTCCGTGATCGTGGGCATCGTGATGATCATCGTGCTCTTCATCATTGTGATCATCCGTATTTTTCTCATCGTCATGACCTTCCTCTTCATCATGGTTATCGGAAGATTCAGCATGCTCTTCATCCCCATGCTCATCTCCATGCTCATCCCCGTGTTCGTCCCCATGCTCGTCCATTGAGATCAGATCAATACCATCTGTAGCGGCTACGGTTACACCATCAAACTCCGCAGCCTCGGCCAGTCTTTCAAGCCAGCCTTCAAATTCAAGCCCATTGGTAAACAGTATGTCGGCTCTTTTAACTGCTTTGGCATCAGCCGGGGTAGGCTGGTACACGTGGGTATCGCCATTACGGCCAACCAGCGTGGATACAGATACACTGCTGCCACCAATGCGTTGAACCATATCGCCAAGAATGGAAAAGGTGGCAACCACAGGCATCGGTTCATTTGCGTGCACAGAGAAAGGAAGCCCTGCCACCAGAACCGTCATGGCAGCAGTAATTTTTAGTAGAGTTCGATGTTTAAGCATTTGTGTTCCAGTTATATAAATTCGGTTTCTATAATTTGATGGCGCCTACTGCGCGTGTCTGTTGCACGATTCCACCCTGCATACCGAAAACCAGTGATACCAGGTATATGCCACCAGTTACGAGGATGATGGCCGGGCCGGAAGGTAGGCTGTAATGGTAGGAAAGCAATAGCCCGCTATAGCTTGATACCAAAGCGACGATTGCTGCGAGCAGGATCAAACTACCAATGCTATCGGTCCAGAATTTCGCGGCCGCAGCAGGTAGAATCATGATGCCAACTGCCATTAGCGTACCTAAGGCATGAAAGCCACCCACAAGGTTCATCACCACAAGCGTTAAAAATATAAAGTAGGTGACAGCACTAAGCCTACTAACCGAACGCAGGAACTGGGAATCGGCACATTCCAGTACCAGTGGGCGAAAAAACAGAGCCAACAGGAACAGCGACACAGTGGCAATCGCACACAACAGAGTTAAAGCAGCATCATCCAGTGCCAGCACCGAACCGAACAACACATGCATTAAGTCGACATTACTGCCTCGGGTAGAGATGATCAGCACACCGAGTGCGAGAGAAATCAGATAAAACGCGGCGAGACTCGTATCTTCACGCAGTTCGGTCGCACGCGTGACGAAACCTGAAAGCAGGGCGACGGTCATACCGGCAACCAATCCACCTATGGTCATCGCACCCAGCGAAAGACCAGAGATAAGATAACCAACCGCCGCACCGGGTAATATGGCGTGAGCCATCGCATCGCCTGTGAGACTCATTCGGCGCAACATCAGAAACACACCCAATGGAGTTGCACCGACAGAAACAGCGATACAACCGAGTAGCGCGCGGCGCATAAACCCGAACTCGGTAAAGGGTTCGAAAAAGAGCTCCCACATCAGATTTGCTACCTTGGCTACCCCGGCTCCCGCCCGCAAGTGTGTGGCGGGCCACTACAGGCCTCGCACATCTGACGTGCACGAAACTGGTTTTCGGCTGTTAAAACCTCGGCTGTGGGGCCATGTGCAACCAGTTCACGCGCTAGTAATAACGTTTCAGGAAAATGTGCCTTAACAGCGTCGACGTCATGTAGAACTGCCAGTACCGTTCGGCCTTCGCCATGCCAACGCTTGACCACATCGATCAGATCGGCTGTGGTACCTGCATCAATCGCATTGAAGGGTTCGTCAAGTAGTACCAGTTTCGAGTCCTGTAACAACAGGCGCGCAAACAGGGCACGCTGCACCTGTCCACCAGATAATGATCCGATAGAGCGTTTTTCAAATCCTTCAAGACCCACCGCTGCCAATGCTTCCGCAATTCGACTCCGATGCAAACGTCCAAGTCCTTTGAAGGCCCCCAGCTCCCGCCACAAACCCATTGCCACCAGTTCATGAACCGAAATCGGGAATGATCGATCCACCTCTGCTTGCTGTGGCAAGTAGGAAATATCCTTGTTGCTGCCAAGCGACACCTGGCCCGTTAATGGTGGCAGCGAACCCACAACTCCCTTCAGTAGAGTAGATTTGCCAGCGCCATTCGGGCCAACTACAGCAGTCAGGCTGCCTACGGGGATTTTCGTTTGCAATCGCATTACTGCCGGGTTGCGGTTGTAACCCAGGGAATAATCATCAAACGCTACGGCGTAACTCATAAGCCAGCCTGTGTGGTTGTAGCCCAGAAAAACAAGACCCACAGCGCCATAACAATCAGCAATGCTAAAACGAGCCGACGTCCTGCACCTATGAGGATTAAATTGATAGCCTGCTTACGTTGCTGGTTCAAGGGCTCGCTCCCTCACAGCACGCCACGCATTGCCCGTGAAGTTCAATCACCTGCCGAGTTTGTGAAAAGCCTGATTGCCTGGCTAAATCAGAAAGCGCACTGAGCACCTCCGGCGCAATACTCTCCTCCACTAAACCACAGTCGTTACAAACCGAAAGCACTGGCGCATGCTGATGCTGATCGCATTTGCAGGCTACGAACGCATTTATCGACTCAAGACGATGGACATGCCCTTGTTCTTCCAGGGCAGACAATGCTCTGTACACGGTGGGAGGAGCTATCTTCGGGTTGAATTGACGAAGCTTACCCAGTACGTCATACGCGGACATGGCCCCGTTGTGACTACGAAGGACTGTCAGTACTTTATCGCGCCAATTGATTGATTTTTTGATCGCGCCCATTTGAGCATCAAACGTCAAATTTGAATATCATGTTATGTTATATC
>CAYUZB010000024.1:0-26589 GCA_964449565.1 uncultured Granulosicoccaceae bacterium
TGGGTTTAGAACGTCGTGAGACAGTTCGGTCCCTATCTGCCGTGGGCGTTTGAGAATTGAGGGAAGCTGCTCCTAGTACGAGAGGACCGGAGTGGACGATCCCCTGGTGTTCCGGTTGTCACGCCAGTGGCATTGCCGGGTAGCTACGATCGGACAGGATAAACGCTGAAAGCATCTAAGCGTGAAGCCCCTCCCAAGATGAGTTCTCACTAGAGCTTTAAGCTCTCTGTAGGGCCCTTGAAGACTACAAGGTTGATAGGCAAGGTGTGGAAGCGCAGTAATGCGTGAAGCTAACTTGTACTAATTGCCCGTGAGGCTTGACCATATAACACCCAAGCAGTTGCCTGACAGGCGTGCTCTTGGTGGTTGTATGTAGACATACAATGATTGAAGTACTTTCGACTCTCCAGTTTCGTCGTCAGCGTGGGCTTTCTGTTTGATTGAGCACGAGGACGCGTACCAGTTCTCCCGGCGGCCACAGCGTTTGGGTACCACCTGATCCCATCTCGAACTCAGAAGTGAAACCATTCAGCGCCGATGATAGTGTGGTGTTTCGCCATGTGAAAGTAGGTCACCGCCGGGTTTTATTCTCTGTCCAATGGACAGTTCAGAAAAGGCCACTCCTGTTCGGGGTGGCCTTTTTTCGTTGTGACGATGCCTTTTTCGCAATCATTTTTGATATCGCGCTTGCGATGACTTGTTCTTTGTTAGAAACAAGCGCGTGTTATTTAACCGGTCACCTTTTGCAGATAGGATTGGAAAAAATAAAATGGCGAAGGCAATCAGTAACCGTACGTTTGTGAATTTGCCTGCAGTATCCAGTTGTGTTTTGATGGGATGCGGTTTCTGTTTGTTGAAAGTTCAATCTTGAGCCAAATTTATTCGCTTCCATTGCCCGATTTGTCTAGGGATGCGCATTTAGTGCTGTGGAAATTGAAGTATGTTTGTCGCGATGACAAGAATTATGAGGGGTGGCTGATTTCGGTATCGGTATCGCTTTCAACCACTTTCTAGGTGGAAGCATGCAGGCTATCTTGTTAAGCGTAAAACATCGTAATCTGACGTGCCCAGTTTTAATATGGCGCATCTGAAACCTGTATCTTGAACTGGATAGAAGTGGAATCAAGCGGAAATGCTCGACAAAATTAAATCCTATCTGGAGTATCGGTCTGTTTTTACCGATCTCGATGCGATTAACAAATATCGGAGAACTCGAAATTCCAGTGGTGTTGGGCCCGAGATCCAGAAAATTTCAGTCAAAGCTGCGTCAACCAGTCCGATGTTGGTTCGCCCTGGCACGATGGACGCCATTACTTTGTGGGACGTCTTTCATGAAAAATATCACATGCCAATGAGTGATCTCGTGTGCGACGGTTGGATCATATCTCTGGGTGCAAATGTAGGATACGCAACTGCACACCTTGCCCATCAGTTTCCAAACGCGAACATTGTCGCTGTGGAGCTTGATCGGGATAACGCAATAATGGCCGAGAAAAACACAGCTCTGCTACGTGACCGTTGCCATATCGTCAACGCTGCTGTTTGGGTAACAGATGACGAAGAAATAAGTTACGGTGGAGAGGACGTCCACGATCTCAGTATCATTCAGGATCGAGTTGATGTTGCTTCACAGAAAGTAGCTAAAACGGTAACCATCAAACGGTTGATGAAAGATTTCAACATTGAGTCGGTCGATTATCTCAAGATGGATATTGAAGGGGCTGAAGCTGAGTTGATGAAAGGCGACACAAGTTGGCTTGAACATGTTCGTGCGATCAATATCGAAGTGCACAGTCCTCCAGCTGACTATGACACCATCAAGGAAGTCCTTGAGCGAAACGGTTTTGATTGCGTGAGATCGGGCAATCAGACTGTTCCGGGAGTGTATGGGATAAGACCCGATTGACAGACTCTTTAACGTCAATCAAGCATTTGATGTTGCGCTGCAATTTTGTTTCAAAAAAATGTTCTGGAAAAACGCCGAAGACGGATCAAGTTTCAGCTGAATGTTTTGTCTGCAATCCACTGGTTGGGGCATTTCGTCTATTGGGAGGGTAGCGGGTGCCAGAAGCTTGGATATGGCTAGGCTTTTTCGGTGGTGCATTTCAAGCGTTCCGAGTCGCCGGTCAGCGACTGATCAGCGTTTCTACTGACGGGCAGATTCGCTCGCCAAGCATGTGGGCCAGCCCTTTCTCTCGGGTGCTGCTTGGCGTACCCGTATCCGCAGTCATTTTGTTGGTTTCCTCGTGGGGAAGCGGTATCGATTTAACTGTCTGGCTAAGTGGTCTGGGAACCTCTTTTTTCCTTTGGATTGGCTCAGCTGCGTTGTTCCAATTGCTTGCGACGATCGTCCAGACCAGTCTTGTCAAACGCCGAAATTTCGCCGTTGGCGTTGTTTATTTGAAAATCATGATCCCGGCGCAGGCAATTTTTGGCGTCATGCTGTTCCATGAGCGCTTTAATACCTGGCAATGGACCGCGCTTGTGATCGTGACTTTCGGTGTGCTGATATTAGGACGAGCTCACGTCAGCAGTAAGGGATCCACGGAAGCACTTCCATTTGATTGGACAAGTCTATGGATGGGGCTAGGCGCAGGTATAGTGCTCGCCTTTACCGGTCTTTTCATTCGTCAAGCCAATTTAGCGTTAAGCCTCGATTCGCTAGGTCCGGTAGGACAAGGTATGACTAGTTTGTTGGTTCTTGCAACCATGCAGCTGATCATATGCACGGTAGCCATCAGCTTACGTGATCGATCGGAGTTTGGTGATTTGGCAAAACGCTATCGACTGGTGGCGTTTACTGGTCTGATGAGTGTCGGCGGTTCATCCTGTTGGTTTGTTGGGTTTGCATTAGCTTCTCCTGCGCTTGTGAATGCAATTGGGCAAAGTGAGTTCTTTTTTGCGATTTTTTTGTCTCTTTTTCTATTTCGCGAGCGGCCTTCTCCTGGCGAATGGATAGGCGCCGGCGTCGTGCTGATTGGCATTCTTATGCTTTTATTGTCGGGGTCTATCTGATTAGCCAAGACAATGGGCCAGCTTCCGAAGTTGCAGCGTTGCAAGAGCGGTTGAAAGGTTTGAACCCAACTTTTTTTACCATGGAAACTGGTTTTCGTCGCTGACGAAACTCAGCGGTGACCTTGGTGCCAGTGAATATGAGTACCGGTCTAGTCTGTATCGCCAAAGGTGGTGAATTTTCGGAAAGCTAGGTTCGACGTCACCTCGGTCTTGACGAGTGTTGATATTTCGTCATTGAATTAGCCGGGCACTACAGCCGCCAACCGATCTACCGAATACTGATCGGAGTGGTGGGTGAAAATAATCAGAACGGTATCTAGCCTGGCTATAACATTGTGCATCGTTGCCTGTGATGGCAGTAGTCAGGATAGTACTCCAACTGCGGAGGCTGCAAATGGTGAGCCGGTCACTGATACGCCTTCTAGCGATTCACCCAATCGCCGATTGATCGCCGAGTTACGAGATATACAGGAGATCAATGCACGCAGTGGTAGTGGGTTCACTTGGTCTGATTACTTTGGTAGTACCAGTATGAATGATCACTTGACGATATTGGCTGATGATGTGATTCAGCTGGATGTCTGCAATGTGGAATTCGCTACTTTATTAGTAGCTGGGCAATTGATCATCAATGATTCACTTAGCTCGTGTGGCGAAGTGGTGATGGGTGCGCAAACTATTGCTATCAGTGGATCCACTGCTCGTGTGGCAATTGGTTCGAATGCCAATCCGTTTGATGGAAAATTTCGCCTGAGCTTGAAGGGCGATGCGTTCGGCCCTACGCGTGATGGGGTAGAGCAGCGTATGTTGATGGTCAGAGATGGTGCTGCGCTGGAAATTTATGGCGCTAGTGCTGCGAAGCGTAGCTGGACGAGCCTTGATGGTACGGTTCGACGTGGTGATACAACAATCGTTCTTGCGCAGGATAGCCAATGGGAGACTGGAGATGTAATCGTCATTGCGGCATCGAATGTTGATCCGCGTGAAGCCGAGATGCGTGTCATTGTAGCGACTGATGGTCGAACCTTGACGCTGAATGAACCCTTGAAATTTGATCATTTTGGTGAACAGCAAATCCTTGATGGTCGTATGCTGGACAGTCGGGCCGAAGTTGGTTTGTTAAGTCATAACGTCATCATCGAAGGCGATGAAACGTCGGAGCTGACAGCACAAGGTGCCAGTATCGTAATTGTGGGTAATAGCATTTTGCGCCCGCTTGCTGATGAGCCTTTGACCCGTGTGGAGATCGAAGGGCTTGAACTTCGCTATGTCGGTCAGAGTGCGCGACCTGAACGTTATGGTTTTATGTGGTATTTCGTAGGTGATGGGCGTAATCATTTCTTTCGTAACAGTGCCATTCATCATGGTTATCAGCGTAGTATCAGTGTCGTTGATACCGATGATGTAACGGTTGAAAATGTGGTGAGTTATGACATTCAAAGCCACGCGTTTGTACCCTCCGAGCGTGGTAATGAGGTCAGAAATACCTTCAGGCGAAATCTCGCCGTGTTGACTCGACGTGAGTTTGCTCATCAACAATTTTCCTATCCAGCAAATATAGTTGGGCAGAGTGAACAGGCAGAGCATCGGGCTTCAGCGTTCTGGCTACGCAATACGTTTAATTTTCTCGAAGGAAATCGTGCCGCGGGTGTGCTTGGTGGGCATGGTTTTTATTATGCCCCGATCAATGAACAAGCGGACATTGCGGCTTATCAGGCCTCAGGTACTGACAGGATTTGTGCGTTTGATGACAATCTTGCTCATTCCTTGTTCAGTTTACTGGATGAGTCTGCGCTTAATAGTGAGAATGCATCGGGTTTTGGCTTGTTTATGGATCATCCGGGGACATTGTTAAGGCGTTCGCCAGAGTTGACATCTCACTGTGTGTTTGATGGCTTAAGTGTCTACAAGGCCCAAAGTGGTGGTGTCTGGTTGCAGAACAACACAACATTGAAACGTACAGTTATCGCTGACAGCCAGGCCGGGGTAGTCGGTGGTGATGTGCTGGATGACGTTGTGGTGATGGGACAATCAGATAATGCCTTGAATAGTTACGCCTTACCGGCTGATGAAACGGACAGGGCTACAAGTTACGCCCATCCTGCTTTTTCTTTGGGTGGTTTTTTACAGTTGCCAGAGACAGCGCGATCAAGTTCGTCAAAACGATTCAACACGCTTTCTTGTATCAATCTCACGGCGTGCTTTGTAAGTGTTGGAAATGAAGTCGGTGAGGTAAACCAGTACCGCGGTGCAATCATTGACAACGTACGCTTAGTCGATACCCCTCAAGGATTCATCGAGCAGTCTCGCCGAGCCTTGTTTGCAGACGGTGATATGCCTGACTGGGGGCGATTTACTGATGTTGATGGTTCGTTGACCGGCGTACCCGACGAGACACGCAGTCTCGGTCATCCAGATTTTTTCGATATTCGCCAACCTGTGACTGGTATTCACGGATGGGAATGGGATCCGAGCGTTACGTCGCCTTAATTGGTCCTCAATTAATCATTTGCTCGATTGCGTTAGTTCTATGACGTTGTTGCTGCCTGGATTTTAGGGTTTGTCTCTGGGGCATTTGGTCTATTTGTTTTGAACTTCTCACTGCGATAGCATCGTTGTCTAGCTAAACGTTTGAATTCCGTATCCGACAGATCTTGTAAGGACACAGATCCTCGTGATCTTTAAATTTGTATCGACAAGATTAAAAATATAAACCAAGGAGATCAAAGATGGCCGAAGCAGTGAAACATGAAGCAGTGACACCAGCGCAGCAAGAAGTTGACACCTGGTTAACGGCGTTGGATAAAGCGCTGACATCTGACACACCGGGGGACGCCGCGGCGCTCTTTGAACCGGAAGGATTCTGGCGAGACTTGGTAAGTCTGACCTGGAATATTCACACGGCGGAGGGGAGTGAGGCCATTGCCGCTATGTTGAACGCGTGTGCCGCCAAGACTCAATTCAGCCAGTGGCAGATTGAGGAACCGCCTGTGACGACAGATGGAATTACCGAGGCTTGGCTGACATTTGAAACAGCAAGTGGACGAGGTCGCAGCCATGTTCGTCTTCGTGACGGGAAAGCATTTACTTTTCTCACAACACTTGTTGAACTAAAAGGCTTTGAAGAGCCGGAAGGTAATCGACGAATAAAAGGCGTTTCACACGGCTTCGAGGAAAAACGTACCACTTGGCTTGAAAACCGTGAAGCGGAAAAAAAATCACTGGGATACGATCAGCAGCCCTATGTTGTGATCATTGGTGGCGGGCAGGGCGGCATTGCCTTGGGTGCACGTTTGCGTATGTTGAATGTTCCAACAATCATCATCGAGAAAAATGAACGCCCAGGCGATAGTTGGCGCAAGCGGTATAAATCTCTCGCCTTGCATGATCCGGTTTGGTACGACCACTTGCCTTATCTACCTTTTCCCAAGCACTGGCCGGTATTTTCACCCAAGGACAAGATTGGCGACTGGTTGGAAATGTACACTGGAATCATGGAGCTCAACTACTGGGGCTCGACGGTCTGTGAGAGCGCGGAATTTGACAAGGTAACAGGTGACTGGACCGTCAAGGTCAAACGAGACGGCAAGTCACTCACCTTGAAGCCAAAGCAGTTGGTCATGGCAACCGGGATGTCAGCAAAGCCGAATATCCCGAACTTCCCAGATAGAGACAAGTTCAAGGGCGAAGTTCAGCATTCCAGTCAGCATCCGGGCCCCGATGCTTATGTTGGTAAACGGTGTGTTGTCGTTGGTTCGAACAATTCGGCACATGATATCTGTGCAGCGCTCTATGAATCCGGTGCTGATGTAACCATGGTGCAGCGAAGCTCTACCCATATCGCCAAATCCGAGTCATTGATGGAGCTCGCACTCGGTGGTTTGTATTCTGAAGATGCTGTTGCCAATGGCATAGATCATCACAAGGCTGATCTGATTTTCGCCTCGGTACCCTACAAGATCATGCATGGCTTCCACATACCGGTCTATGAGGAAATGGCCAAGCGTGATGCTGACTTGTATTCTCGGCTGGAGAAAGCGGGATTTCTACTTGACTTTGGTGAGGACGGATCAGGTTTGTTCATGAAATATTTGCGCCGAGGTTCTGGTTATTACATTGACGTTGGTGCCAGCGACCTGGTAGCGGATGGCAAGATCAAGCTCAAGAGCGGGGTACAAGCTGAACGATATACAGAAAACGGTATTGCCTTTGATGATGGCAGCGAGCTTGAAGCAGACTTGATTGTTCTGGCGACAGGGTATTCTTCAATGAATGGTTGGGCTGCCGATCTGATTAGCCAGGAAGTCGCGGATACTGTTGGAAAATGTTGGGGCTTGGGATCGGATACGAAAAAAGATCCAGGACCCTGGGAAGGTGAGTTGCGCAATATGTGGAAACCGACCAAGCAGACGGGTTTGTGGTTTCATGGAGGCAACCTTCATCAGTCGCGTCACTACTCACAGTTTCTGGCGTTGCAGCTGAAGGCGCGACAGGAAGGTTTGGATACGCCGGTATATGCGATGAAAGAGGTACATCACAAGGCTTAGCGCGTTGGGTCTGCAATGGGCCGATAACATGCTATCGGCTCATTTTTGCCTGATCGATTGTGTATTTTAGAGAAGCTGTGCTAACCGGCTTGCGGTGGTACCTGCGCATGATTCACATTCGGCCTGGTATTTTCTGGTGTCTTGTCTGGCGCTTACATCGGCGTAAGAAATGGCTAAAACCAAATAGTGTCGAGGGTATTAGTGAATTTATAGTTCTTGATTATCCGAATCGCCGGTTTTAAGGCGCCTGATATTTGAACTGCCCGCATTACAAACGGTCGGAATATTAACGCAACAATTTAGGGAAATCATTGATCATGCGACAACATATCGGTATTCCGCTAATTATTTTTCTTCTCGGCTTCTTCTGGTTGCCGACGTCAGCACACGCGGTCGACTACGCTGCTTTGTACAAGGATCTAAGTCCATCCGTCGTCACGATTCGAACGGCCTCGGTGCGAGACGTTGCACGTGGCAATTTTAAAGGGTCTGGTGTTGGTTCCGGATTCCTTGTCAAAGACGATCTGGTTATGACAGCCGCTCATGTTGTAGACGGCGCACACGTGATACATATCAGTTTCAAGGATGGGAAACGTTTTCAGGCGGAAGTCATTTCATCCATCGCCAGCTCTGATGTGGCATTGTTACGGATGAACAAACCTCATCCTGAACCGGTCTTGGTGGAGCTGGGTAGCGATCTGGATGTGGCTGTTGGTGAGCCGGTCTTTGTGATTGGTGCGCCGTTTGGAATCGAATATACGCTGAGTATTGGCCATCTTTCAGGTAAAAGTACGCGTAGTTTGATGGCAGGTGGCGCTCCTGTTCGCCTATTGCAAACAGATACTGCGATCAATCCGGGCAACTCAGGTGGTCCGATGTTCAATCAAAAAGGTGAGGTCATTGGTGTAGTTAGTTTCATATTGACCAAGAGCGGTGGTTTTAACGGCGTTGGGTTTGCCACGTCTATGGAGACTGCACATGACGCCTTGATGAATAGCTCAGGTTTCTGGGCAGGCTTTGAAGGGGTCTTGTTGACTGAGGATCAGGCTAGAGCCTTGAATCTGCCAGAAGTGGGCATTTTGGTGCAAAGGGTAGTTTCCGGTTCGGCCGCTGCGGCCTCTGGATTGAAGGCCGGTACCATTCCGGCAAAAGTCGGCAATCAGGATCTATTGCTCGGTGGTGACGTGATCATGGAAATCAATGGTTTGGTCTGCGCCGAACCTCATGATTTTCGTGAACTGAGCGAGGCTGCACGAGATACCCGTGAGGATCACGGTTACGCAATGCGCGTTATGCGAAGGGGCCAGGAAAAGATGCTGGTGGCTATTGCTGAAGCCGAATTCAAGCCATACGTACCTTCTGGCGCAAACTGAGCATGGGGCGAGACTTCATTCGTTTCGCACGATAGTAGGCTAGTGAAGGCTTGGCATCGTAATCCAAGCCAGTCTCCGTCGCGTTTAGCGGCGGAGACGATCAGACAATCCATTGGAGCTACAATGGGAGCCATTCTGGGAGCCACACTGCGTTGTTGAGCTGTCCGGAACAGAGCAGGGCGCAACGCGGGCTTTTCGTATCTATCGGATCAAGGTCCAGCGCGCCGGTCGGGCCAAATTGACGTCTATACAGTCAGGGCCTTAGGCGGTGGTTTCTGTGTGAGCTGATTTCGTGCTTTCGGCAGTTACCTCGAGTAATTTTTGATCGTTCGAATTCACAGCCTGAGCGTATAACGTCAGTTTCCGACCACTGGGAGTGATCTCTATCCATTGGGCGGATCGCAACGGTGAATCAGTGATCGAGCTCCAGTGCGGTTCTGCTTCTTCTGCGAATGATTTCAGGTAGGGGCTGAACTCAGATAGATCCATGCGAGCATTTTCGAGATCGGTCATCGGAAGCAATTGGCGTAGCCAGGCAGTATCAGGTGTCAGGCAATGGAAATATTGGCCCGCTCGCCTGAACACAGCCACATCTGGCGAGGACATCAATCGTTTGTCATAAGACATTATTGTGTCTGTTTCCACAAGATACCCAGTCGTTGTGCTGAGCGTCCCATGAGGTATCGACTTTACCGGCTTGTCCTTAAAATCATGACCGGCAAAGCTGTGAACGAATCTGCTGTTACATCGGCCTTGCAGGGTTAGTTGTTCTCTCGGCTTACCCGTTTGTCTGTAATAACAGAGCATGGGTTATGATCGGTCTATGAAAATGTGGCAACCAGACCCAGCTGAGATTGACTCCTTGTCAATTGTTGACTTTCGTCAGTCGGTGGCTTCCAGATATGCAGTTCCACTGACCGATTATCAGGCCTTGCATCGCTGGTCGGTACAACATCGGGCGGAATTCTGGGATGAGGTTGGGGATTACTGCGGTGTGCGTTTAAATCAGCCGGATGCTGCACCGAGTCTTGTGGAGACAGACTCCATGCAAGGCGCGTGTTGGTACCCCGATGCAACATTGAATTTTGCGGAGAATTTGCTCTTTGGTGGCCGCAAGGCGCGAGCAGATTCTGACGACGCTATTGTGTTTCGTGGTGAGGACGACAACGTCAGAATGCGTCTGACACAAGGTGAATTGCTTGCTCAGGTTACGCGTTTGGCCTCTGCCTTGGCTGACGATGGCGTTGTGGCCGGGACCCGTGTCGCGGCCTATGTGGCGAACACCCCCGAGGCGGTTGTTGCCATGTTGGCGGTGACAAGCCTTGGAGGCGTCTGGTCATCTTGCTCACCGGACTTTGGTATCGATGGTGTACATGATCGTTTTGGTCAAATCGAACCGGAAGTCTTGTTTTGCATCAACGCCTATCACTATGGAGGGAAAATGCATGATGTATCCGATACTGTGTCGACTCTGGTCGAGCGCTTGCCATCGGTCCGCCGGGTAGTCGAGATCAATTTCGTCAATGCAGATCATGATAGTCAATTGCGAGGCACTGCACTGGCATTGAGAAAGTCGTGGGCAGAGTATCTGGAAGAGGCACCGGAAAGAGCGCTGGTCTTCACTCAGGTTCCATTTTCTCATCCGCTCTACATCATGTTCAGCTCGGGTACGACAGGTAAGCCCAAGTGCATCATTCACGGTACCGGTGGCACATTGTTGCAGCACGTGAAAGAACATGTGCTGCATGCGGGGGTGATGAGCGGCGACAGAGTTTTCTTTTTCACCACCTGTGGCTGGATGATGTGGAATTGGCTGGTCAGCGGTTTAGCTGCAGGTGCGACTCTCATGTTATACGACGGTTCTCCGTTTCATCCGGACGGAAATGTGTTGTTCGATTACGCCGCTGAAGAAAATTTCACCCATTTTGGTATATCAGCCAAGTTCATCGATGCCTGTCGCAATGCTCAGCTTGATCCCATGAAAACTCACGATCTTTCATGCTTGAGAGTATTGATGTCGACGGGCTCAACGCTGTTACCGGAAAGCTTCGATTATGTTTACAAGCACATTAAAAAAGACATCTGTCTGTCATCGATGTCGGGCGGCACCGATATCGTTTCTTGTTTTGTGCTTGGCAATCCAGAGTTGGCGGTTTTTCGCGGTGAATTGCAATGCCCTGGTCTCGGCATGGATATCCAGGTTTTTGATGAGCAGGGCAAGGCATTGCCTGTTGACGAACCCGGGGAGCTGGTTTGTACACAGGCCTTTCCCAGCATGCCGATAGGGTTTTATGGGGATGTTGACGGAAGTCGTTATTTCAAAGCGTATTTCGATCGCTTTGATAACGTCTGGTGTCATGGTGACTGGTCTCATGTCACACAGAACGGCGGTCTTGTGATTCATGGTCGTTCGGACGCGACACTAAATCCCGGCGGCGTGCGCATAGGCACCGCTGAGATCTACCGTCAGGTCGAGGTTTTTGACGAAGTGCTCGAGAGTATTGTTATCGGCCAGAACTGGCAAGGCGATACTCGGGTCGTGTTGTTTGTTCGTATGGCCGAAGGAACAAGGCTTGATGACGAATTGATATCTCGTATCAAATCTCAAATAAGAAGTAGCACAACCCCGCGTCATGTCCCAGCCAAAATTATTGAAGTATCAGATATTCCGCGCACGAAAAGCGGCAAGATTGTCGAGCTTGCTGTGCGCAAGGTTGTTCATGGCCAAGCTATCGATAATGCTGAGGCGTTGATGAACCCAGAGGCATTGGAGTTGTATCGAGACGTGCCGGAACTCTGTTGATCGATTGCTTGATGTTGCCGTTTGGTTTTAAATGGTTGTATATTTTCGGTTATCGAAGCTAGAGGATCCAGCATGTTCATTCTCGCTGGAATATTTTCTTTTTTGCTTGCGGGCGCTGTCCGCTGGTGGATGACGCGTACCTACGGCAAGTGGGGTCAAGTTGCCAATCGGCTCGGTGTCAACGGCCAACAGGTGGCGCGGCACATTCTGGACAGCAATGGTTTGCAAGGTGTGCGTCTGGAGGAGTCGAAAGGGCAACTCAGCGATCATTACATACCGTCTCAGAAACTGATTCGTCTTTCGGAGCACATCAATCGCGAACCCAGTGTTGCCTCTATTGCAGTTGCCGCGCATGAGGTAGGGCATGCCATTCAAGATGCCGGTGGTTACCGACCATTGAAGGCCAAGGCTGTGATGATGCCCATTGCTGCGCTGGGCAATCAGCTCGGCATGGGCTTGGCATTGGGCGGGGGATTTCTAGGTAGTAGCCTGATGCTGGATATCGGTATGATACTGGTGGCGGCTAGTATATTGACTCAATTGATTACCTTGCCGATTGAATTTGACGCGAGCAAACGTGCCTTGCATGAGCTACAACGCCTTGGAATGGTTGATGAGCGCGATCATGACGGCGCACGCGAAATGCTTCGGGCTGCTGCTATGACTTATGTAGCCAATGCCGCTTCATCATTGGCATTCGTCGCCGTATTTGCACTTGGCATTTTACGTCGCAGGTGAGGGCGGGCGAACTCGAGTAGGGTTACATTGGCACGTAATCATCTGCTCAGAGAAACCCCGTGTACCGCTCAGGCCTGCCAGATCGGTAGTAGTGCGTCGCGATCGTCGCTCTGTCGTATTCTGTATTCGTAGTTGGCACTTAACTCATTCAGGTGATTGGCGTGACGCTGAAGAGTGACACGAGTCGCGGCGGTGAAGGTGTCAGTATGCTTTTCTCCAATCTGGCAGATTGACGACACCACGGCGCGTGACATTCGCATCGCTACGGTTGTCGCAAGATCAACAGGTAAGTATTTTTTGTTGAAAGAGTGCATCAGTTTTATTTCTGCATCCACTGTGTTCAGTAACGCGATTTCCAGATTTTCGGCGCTTGCGTTCATTAGATAACCATTTTTCTTTTTTGTTTGTGGCTGCATGCTTTTGATCATGCAATCTTTATTCACTACGTGTTGCTTTCCTTAGTTTTTACACCAGAATGGTATCGACAAGGAAGCAAGCTTTTATTGGTATTTTAGGGCTGACAAATTTGTACTTACATATTACTAGTCCGTATAGATATTCTCTAGTTTTTCATTACCTGTTTTAAAATCATTCATGCAAAATTCCGCAGATGTCCCTTTGCCTTTATGTACGTTAGATAAAGTTGCTAGCGTGTTTTGCGCATCATAAAACTGTTACTTGTTCAGGTTTTTTTGCAGCTGGCCGTTGCAAAAATACAGGCTCTGTTGTGGCTGTGAGTGTGAGTTTTGTAGTCTTAAATCTCAGTCAGGGAATTTACTACTTATTAGTTTAGTAAAATAGCCTTGGTGAAACAGAGGTTTGAAAATAAATCTGATTAGTACTGTTGTCGCAATTTTGATTGACAGTATTTTTGCAGGAATGGAATGCAAATATGCAGGTGTATAGCTGGGACAGTTTCCGATTTATACTTGCCGTGTTTCGTTATGAGACGCTGTCGGCGGCGGCTCGCGTACTTGACGTTAATGAAACAACGGTATCGCGCCGCTTGGCTCAAGCCGAGGAGCAACTACAAACCAAGCTTTTTTCCAGGAGCGCATCGGGCTTGGAACCTACCGATGCCGGCTTGCTGTTGGTGCAACATATTGAGCGCGCCGAAGCCGAAATAGATGCAGGGCGAAATCAGGTTGTCGGTAGTGACAAGCTGGTTAGCGGAGGTGTTCGTATTGCAGCGGAGCCTTTGATTATTAATCATCTCTTGGTGCCGAAACTCGAAGAGTTGATGGTTCAACATCCAGAGCTCAAGATCGATCTGATCACGATCAACAACAGCGTCAGTGTGGCACGACGTGAAGCCGACATTGCGGTTCAACTGTGCAAACCCGAAGACGACCCCCGCATAATCACGAAGCGTCTTGGGCAGCTGAGCAGTGGCGTATACGCGTCAACTCATTATGCTAGCGAGAACAAAACTGACGAGCTTCCCTGGTTGAGCTGTGACACAAAAAATGCGGATATACCAATTGCAAAATGGCTTAGTGATCGTACCGAAATCCAGGGTGCGGATCGTTCACGTCTGATCGTCAATAATTTGCAGACATTGTTGTGTTGTTTGCAAGCGAATCTGGGTAAAAGCGTGTTGCCCGATGTTCTTGTCTCCGAAGATCTGGCGCTGACTCGTCTGGATTCCAGTGCAGAGTTACCGAGTCAGGAAGTCTGGTTGACGTACCAACCAGAGCTTCGTGAGATTGGTCGTATCAAGGCATCTGTTGCATGGCTAAGCGACTGTTTTGGCCACGCAACTGGACCAGCCTGATCAGATTCTGCCCTTGCTTGATGATCACTTGGTGGAGTATGAGTACTCGCTAGCCAATATATCCCATGCTTTCGAGTTTCAACACGATTCGATGGGCGGCAAGATCCGGACTTAGATCACCGGTATCAATTCTCTCTTCCGGGTTTTCAGGTTCTTCATAAGGGTCGCTAATACCGGTAAATTCCTTTATCTTGCCTTCTCGCGCCAGCTTGTACAAACCTTTGCGATCACGCCGTTCGCATTCTTCGAGTGACGTGGCGACATGAACTTCGAGGAAGCCTCCGAGTGGCTCGATCAAATCACGAACAATCCGTCGCGTCCTGGAATAGGGGGCAATAGGTGCGCAAATGGCGATTCCACCATTCTTGGTTATCTCGCTCGCGACGTAGCCGATGCGTTGAACGTTCAGGTCTCGGTGTTCTTTGGAAAACGTCAGTTCACTCGAAAGGTGCTTGCGCACAACATCACCATCGAGAAGGGAGACCGGGCGTGATCCATTTTCAAGCAACTTGACCATCAGGGCGTTGGCAATAGTTGATTTTCCGGATCCCGAAAGACCCGTGAAAAATACGGTAAATCCCTGACGATTCTTGGGCGGTTGTGTACGACGCAGTTCCTCCACAACTTTCGGGTACGAAAACCACTCGGGAATCTCAAGCCCTTCATCGAGACGGCGACGAAACTCGGTGTCTGACAGGCTCAGTACATTGTCATCGCTACTGGCTTCATCTTCAGGAACATACTGTGCCTTATTCTCGAGATAGACCATCGTGCGGAACGGGACCATGGTGATATCGAGCTCGTCTTCGTGTTTCTTGTACAGCGCCTGCGCGTCGTAAGTGCCGTAAAAGGGTTTACCGTTACTGTCATCGCCCGGGCTGGCATGATCGGGTCCGACAATGAAGTGTGTGCAGCCGTAATTCTTTCGAATGATAGCGTGCCAGAGTGCTTCACGAGGTCCCGCCATGCGCATGGCCAGATTCAACAAGCTCAGGCTGGTGGTTTGCTCCGGGTATTCATTGAGAACGTGTTCGTAACAGCGAACTCGGGTGAAGTGATTGATATCACCAGCATTGGCCAGACCGATAACCGGCTGGATCAACAAGTTTGCCTGCACTTCTCGGGCGGCCCGGAAAGTCATTTCCTGTTGTGCGCGATGCAAGGGGTTGTGTGTCTGGAAGGCAACGATGCGGCGCCAACCCAATTTGCGGAAGCGTCCGCGTAGTTCTGCTGGCGCATCTCGAAGTAGTTTGAAGTCATATTGTGTTTGCGGTTCGATGCCGTGAACGCGCCCGCCGACATATACCGACCCGGCTTTGTTCATCAGATAGCTGACTCCGGGATGGGCCATGTCTTCGGTACCGAAAACGTTCTTGGCTTCCAGTTGTTTGTCGGGATGGTAAATATCTTCGACATCCATGGTTGCGAGGAGTACGCCTTCCGGGTCACACAGCGCGATTCGCTTGCCGAGCTCGAGATTTTTTGCGAATTCTTCACTGACGTCAAGACAGATCGGCATCGGCCACAAGGTGCCGTCAGGCAGACGCATGTCCTTACACACGCCGAGATATTCCTTTTCGGTGTGAAAGCCAGTCAGCGGTGAAAAAGCACCGTTGGTCAGCAGGTCAATATCGCAGAGTTGACGCGCGCTCAGCGTCCAGAGCGGGTAGTCGGCCGCGAGAGCTTGCTCTTTTTCGGCCGCTGTTTCATTGAGATAAAGCTCTTTGAGCGAGCCGCCGTGTGGTTCCTTGAATGCGCCCATCTTGAATAAGTTCTGCTTGAAGTAGTTGGAGAGTAGAGGGATAAGATTGGGTAAAGAGTATGCGAAATTGACGCCAAACAGATCAGCAAGATGATGTGAGCGTCTGGAATGAAACCCGAATAGACGGAGATTGGGGGGTAAGCCAGCTCAAACCGAGCGGTGAGAGGGCCCTAAATGACCGCTGGCAGCCGGGTTGCCGGGGGGGTGTTACGGCTTCGATGCGAGCAAACCTTGCCGTCGATGATCGTCATGCCAATACCTGGCAGATTGCCTTGTTGGATGCTTTCGAGCATATCCTTGCCCGGTGAATGCTGGGCCTGGTCGAGAATGACGAAATCGGCCGATTTTCCGATGTCGACGATTCCGCTGTCGAGCTCTCGCATTCGCGCTGTGTTACCAGTGGCAAAGCAAAAGGCGATTTCGGCGGGCACGTTACCCAGGCTCGACAGCATGGCGATCATGCGCAGGATTCCGAGCGGTTGGACGCCTGAACCGGCTGGTGAGTCTGTGCCGAGAATGACGCGCTCGGATTGATCGATTTCAAACGCCGTGCGCATGGCCAGGAGCCCGGCGCGCTCATTACCGTTATGGACGATCTCGATACCTCGGGTGCAGCCTTCGCAGAGACAGGTAATTTGATTATCTGGCAGCGCAGTGTGCCCACCGTTGATGTGCCCAATGATATCGGCGTCAGCTTCCAATACGACATCCTTGTCTATCAGTCCGGAGCCCGGAATTGACGGGCCACCGGTGTGGATCGTTGACTGTATGCCGTACTTGCGCGCCCACTTGACCATTTGCGCAGCGGTTTCTCCCGCCTTGACCGAACCCAAGCCGACTTCACCGAGCAGCTTGACACCAGCTTCTGCCAGTTCCTTGAAGTCGTGCTCTTCCATGCCTTCCTCAAGTACCGGCGCACCGGCGAGCATTTTGACGCCGGATGGTCGGAAATTTTCGTACCAGCGTTGTGAGGCTATTGCCAGTGCCTTCAAGCCCACAATGTCTTTGGGTCGGCCTGGCATGTGAACTTCACCTGCCGAGATCATGGTTGTCACGCCGCCATGCAGGCAGGAATCTATCCAGTGAATCTGTTGCTGTCGCGGGGTGTAGTCGCCAATCACGGGGTGCACATGACTGTCAATAAGGCCTGGGGCCAACCAGGTATCGTTCGCATCAACCGTGACATCGGCCTGGTCGATGTCGAGCGCGGCGGCATCGCCGATAGCGGTGATGACACCGTCAATGGCAATCACGCAATTGCCGTCAATCAGTGGTTGCTCAAGTTTGCCTGACAGTATCCGACCGATGTTTCGAATAACCAGTTTTTGCGAAGAATCTGCCATTGCCAGTCCTTATATATGCCTAGAAGGGTTGACCCGGAGCCTCTAATGGGTGTAACAAGTCGCCTTTAGAAACAGTCTATCAGGTCCATTCGATGCCAGAAATAGTTGTCCGAAAGCGCGCCTTGTCCTTAGAGGAAATTCATCACGAGGGTGGTCCAGTTGCAGATGTTCCGTTACGCCGGGCAGCCGCACTGACGGTTATTGAAAATCCCTATGCGGGACGCTATGAACCCGACATTCAGGATCTGATAGACGCGTTGAAGCCACTGGGTATCGACATGGCCAATCGTCTGCTTGATGTACTGGGTGGTGCTTCAGCCATCGAAGGCTATGGCAAGGGCGCAATTGTCGGCGGTGACGGCGAGCTTGAACATGGCGCTTTGTGGCATGTGCCGGGCGGTTATGCCATGCGTGAAGTGCTCGGTGATGCAAAGGCTATCGTGCCATCGACCAAGAAAGTGGGTGGGCCGGGTACACGGTTGGATATTCCAGTCACTCATATCAACGCTTCTTATGTTCGCAGTCATTTTGATGCGATGGAAGTCGGGATGAACGATTCACCTAAGTCGCGTGAAATGTTGCTTGCATTGGTGATGACCACGGGTTCTCGTATTCACGCACGTGTTGGTGGGCTTGCAGCCAGCGATATCGAAGGTGCTGACGGATTGCGATAGTTTGTTTTCACGCTCAGCAAAGAAACATTCTTTTGCGCAGGCCTCGGCGTGGGTGCTGGCCGATGGTCGCCTGCATTTGCAGCATGGCCCGATCGATTTGTTGATCGATGCCAAAGGTGATGCGCACGAAGTACGACAGGCTTATGCGCGGGCGGTCGATGTATTTGCCCCGGTACTTGAAACACTGACAGATGAACTCGAATGGCTGCGTGCCCCACTTGCCGCTGATTCCCCTGATGTTCGTTTTTCCGGTCCGGTTGCACAACGCATGCTGGCGGCGATTGAACCGTATCGTGGCGTGTTGCTCACTCCGATGGTGGCGGTTGCGGGTGCAGTCGCCGACCATGTTTTGCAGTACGTAAAGCAGAGTGCGCAACTGAGGCGACTGGCCGTCAACAATGGCGGTGATATAAGCCTTGCGCTGCAGGAAGACGAGACATATCGCATTGGTGTTGTCGCTGATCCGTCCAGTTTGCGTCATGCTGCGCATGTCCTCATTGATCGAAAAAGTGGTGTTGGTGGTATTGCGACTAGTGGTTGGCGGGGCAGGAGTCATTCACTGGGTATTGCCGACGCGGTTACGGTACTGGCAAGTTCTGCCGCTGCCGCTGATGTGGCGGCGACCTTGATTGCCAATGCGGTTGATGCACCCGGGGCTACAGGTGTTCGGCGCCAAGCGGCGGCCGAATTGACACCAGATTCGGACTTGCGGCATCATCAGGTGACGGTTGATGTGGGCGATCTTGATCCTGTGGCCATTGCTTTTGCCATACGTTCCGGTGTACATATGGCCGAGCAGTTCCACACCAGCGGACTGGTGCAGGCGGTGTACATTCAATTGAAAAACGAAGTCGCGGTGGTCGGCGACGCCCATCCTTTACTGGAGAGTGTCGATGGCACATGCGAAGATTCGTAAGATCGTCAGTTTCATTGACGAAACCCATCAGGAGATGGGCAAACCGATCAGCCCGCCGACAAGACGTGCGGCAGCGGTGGCGGTTATCGAGAATCCCTATGCCGGGCAATACCATGATGATCTTGAAGCGCTCATGGTGATCGGTGAGGAACTGGGAGGGCTGCTCGGCGAGAAATGTGTTGCGCTGCTGGGTATTGATGCGGCGGCCGCTGAAAGTTATGGCAAGTCAGCCATGGTGGGTGAAAACGGCGAACTGGAACATGCGGCGGCGATCCTGCATCCGCGACTTGGCAAACCGTTACGTGCCGCTGTTGAAAAAGGCGCTGCACTGGTTGCATCGAGCAAAAAAATGGGTTCGATGGGGCAGGTGCTTGATGTGCCTTTGGGTCACAAGGACGCCGCCTATGTGCGTTCACATTTCGATGGTATGGAGGTCAGCATCAATGATGCGCCACGGGCCAACGAAATCATGGTCGCGGTCGCGGTCACCGATTCTGGCAGGCCGTTACCACGTGTGGGTGGGCTGACACATGATGAGGCAGAAGGCAAGGACGGCCTACGTTGAGTAACACGCCAACAACCTGGGTCCGCAACGCTTGGTATGTTGCCGGCTGGGCTTCGGAGATAGATGAAGAACCGCGGCGAGTTACCATACTTGACGAGCATATTGTCATGTATCGGCAGTCTGATAACAGTATCGCCGCACTGGAAGATCGCTGCCCACATCGCCAATTACCCTTGTCCAAGGGCATACGTGTAGGCGACGATTTACAGTGTGGCTATCACGGCATGACGTTTGATTGCAGCGGTCGTTGCGTGCGTATTCCGGGTCAGGACAACATTCCCGCGACGGCGTATGTCGAGCGTTACGCAACGGTGGAGAAGCACAATATAGTGTTTATCTGGATGGGCGATGCTGACAAGGCTGATTTATCCAAGGTGTTCGACATGCCGCAGTTTCACGATGCGGGTTGGCATGCCCATCAGGGAGATGCCCTGCACCTGAAAGCCAACTACCTGAATGTTGCCGAGAACCTGGTGGATCCCGCCCATGTCAGTTTTGTCCATCCGACGACCTTGGGAAATGCTGCCAGTGAGGATATACCGGTCAGCGTTGATACCGACGGCGATGTGCTGGTTGCGTGGCGCTGGATTCGTGATGCACCACCGGTCGGCTTCTTTCAGAAATTCGGTGGTTTCGAAGGTAACGTTGATCGTTGGCACTATTACTATTTGCATATGCCCTGTACTGCGGTTATCGACTTCGGTAGCGTCGATGTAGCCAAGCAGTTGAATGAGGATCAACGTGACGAAGGTGTGCGTATTTTTGCCTTGCACTTTCTGACACCGGTCAATGAGCATTACACGATTGATCGTTGGATGCATATCAGGAACGCAGCGGTCAACGATGAAGCCGCATCGGCGCAGATGGACGCCATGTTCCGGATCGCTTTTGATGAGGACAAAGCCATTCTTGAAGCGATACAAGAAGATGAGATCCGTGAGCAAAACAGCTCGCGGCAACCGCGTAAACCGATACGCCTGGCTATTGACAAGGGGCCGACGGTGTATCGCAAACGCATAGAAGCGATGAGTTCGTGAGGCAGGCACACACTCAGGGATGTGTGTACTGAAGTGATGTGCCCTGATGACAATGACTACGACATAAAAATACCACGAGAGGAGACAGAGTATGAAATTCATAGCTAAATGGATCAATAGTGTGGCGGCCACTGCAATTGTTGTTGTAGCAGGTGCTGCTTCAGCGGCGGAACCCATTAAAATTGGCGAAATCAATCACTACAAACGAATGGCGGCTTTTGCCGGCCCCTACAAGAAAGGCATCGAGCTCGGGCTCGAGGAAATCAACGGCGCCGGTGGTATTGACGGGCGGCCGCTTGAATTCATATTTCGTGATGATCAAGGAAAGCCAGGTGAGGCGGTAAAAATTGCCGAAGAGCTGGTATCGCGCGATGGTGTCGCGATGATTACGGGGACTATTTTAAGTAATATCGGTCTTGCTATTTCATCGTTCGCCGCTGAAAAGAAAGTTGTTTACCTGGCCTCTGAGCCGTTGGCTGATGCGCTTGTCTGGGAAAAGGGTAATGACTACACATTCCGGCTCCGTGCATCAACTTATATGCAAGCGGCCATGTTGGCCGAAGAAGCAGCCAAGACTGATGCGAAAACGTATGCAACCATTGCCCCGAACTATGCCTATGGCAAGGATGCAGTAGCGGCTTTTCAAAAAGCGCTGTTGGCACTTAAGCCGGATGTTGAATTTGTGACGGAGCAATGGCCGGCCTTGTTTAAGATAGATGCAGGTGCGGAAGTGCAAGCCATCGAACGCGCCAAGCCCGATGCAATTTATAATGTGACTTTCGGCGGAGACCTCGCCAAGTTTGTACGCGAAGGTACAACACGGGGCTTGTTTGATGGGCGCCAGGTTTATGGTCTTTTGACCGGTGAGCCTGAGTATCTTGAGCCACTGGCTGACGAAGCCCCTGAAGGTTGGGTCGTTACCGGATATCCGTGGTACGACTTTGAAGACGGTGCCAACAAGGTGTTTGTTGATGCCTACCAGGCCAAGTTTGATGAATCGCCCAAGATTGGATCGCTGGTGGGTTATATGACTGCGCAATCCATTGCAGCCGCATTGACCCGAGCTGGCTCAACGGATACTGATGCCATCAAGGCGGCATTCAAAGGGCTTGATGTGGAAACTCCGGTCGGTAAGGTCCATTTCCGCGAAATCGATCATCAGGCGACCATGGGCGCGTTTGTTGGCACCACGAGCTTGAAGGATGATGCCGGTATCATGGTTGACTGGACATACAAAGATGGCGCGGGCTACTTGTTGCCCGATGATGAAGTCAAGGCCTTACGTCCTCAATAGCTATCTCTTTAACTGATTCATTCAACTGACAAGATCGCATTGTTTCTATGGGTCTGTTTCTGGCGCAATTACTGACAGGCCTTGCCAATGCGGCAACCTTGTTTCTGGTGGCATCCGGGCTATCGCTGATCTTTGGCGTTACCCGGATTGTCAACTTCTCCCACGGTTCCTTTTATATGCTGGGTGCCTTCATCGGTTATTCACTGATGCAAGTGTTACCCGGTGCGATCGGGTTTTGGGCATCTGTCGTGCTGGCGGGGCTTGCAGTCGGTGTAGTCGGCGTTATCGTCGAGATGCTGGTACTGCGTCCGGTGTACAAAGCGCCAGAACTCTTTCAGCTGGTTGCCACCTTTGGCGTCATTCTGGTCATTCAGGATCTTGCGCTATTGATCTGGGGAGCAGAAGATGTGCTTGGACCTCGTGCGCCGGGTCTGAAGGGTGTGGTACGCATCATGGGTGAGCCCATCCCGAAATATGATCTTGCGCTTATTGCAATGACACCGTTTGTATTGTTTGGCTTGTGGTTTCTGATCGCGCGTACGCGTGTTGGCGTGTTGGTTCGTGCTGCCACCCAGGATCGCGAAATGGTGTCGGCGCTCGGTGTCAACCAGGCTTGGTTGTTTACCGGTGTGTTCTTTCTTGGTGCCGCACTGGCAGGTCTTGGCGGTGCCATCCAGTTGCCCAAAGGCGGGGCGGATCTTCTGATGGATTTCAATATCCTCGCCGCCATCTTCGTGGTTGTTGTTATCGGTGGCATGGGATCATTGCCCGGTGCCTATATCGCGGCTGTATTGATATCCGTGCTGAACGTCTTTGGTGTGGCGTATTTGCCGCAAAGTACTTTGGTGTTGATGTTTGTCGTCATGGCAGTCGTGCTGACAATCAGACCTTATGGTTTGCTTGGCCGTGAAGAAGTGGCGGGCGAGCACGGACAGGTTGGAGAGCCGGAGCGTCCGATCAAGCCTGCTGGTGTCGTCGGGCGTTTGCTGGTTGGTATTTTGTTGATTGCCCTGTTTGCACTGCCGCTTCTGGAAGAACATTTCCTCGTCATTCTCGCGACCGACATCATCATCTTCTGCCTGTTTGCAGCGAGCTTGCATTTCCTGTTGGGTCTGGGTGGTCTGGTGTCGTTTGGGCATGCGGCGTACTTTGGTGGCGGTGCCTATGTCGCGGCCTTGCTGGTCTCGCATGCGAATGCGCCGATGGAACTCGCGTTCTTGTTGGCGCCAGTAGGTGCTGGCCTTGCTGCCGTTATTATCGGCTGGTTATGCATTCGACTCACGGGCGTCTATTTCGCGATGTTGACTCTGGCACTGGCGCAATTGGTGTGGTCACTGGTGTTTCAGTGGGATGAATTTACCGGGGGTGATGATGGCTTGGTAGATATCTGGCCGGCCGATTGGCTGTCTGATGCCAATGCCTATTTCTATTTCACGGTGATTGTCGGGGTCGGTGGCATCATCCTGTTACGCCATGTTGCGCATTCGCCGTTCGGTTATGCGCTGCGTGCTTCACGTGACTCAAGTCGACAGGCAGAAGCCACGGGTATTGATACCAAACGCGTGCAGTGGATAGCCTTTGCTTTTGCCGGTGCCATGGCAGGCATCTCGGGTGGTCTTTTCGTCTTTTCCAAAGGCAGTGTTTTTCCTACCGAGCTTGAAATAGCCAAGTCCTTTGATGGGCTTATCGTGGTCTTTCTCGGTGGTGTGAAGACCTTGTCTGGCGGTGTGGTTGGTGCAGCCTCTCTTGAACTCGTCAAGGATTACCTGACGCGCTTTGAATATTGGCGACTGACGCTCGGTTTGCTGATCATTGCCGTGGTCATACTGGCACCTTATGGCATTGTTGGCAGCTTACGAAAATTAGCTGAGCGTATCGGCCTGGTTCGTCATCCGGACACTGAATCATGAGTCTGGATACAACACCAGTACTGTCAGTGCAAGGCTTGTCGAAGTCTTTTGGTGGTATTCACGCGGTTCAGGATGTGAGCTTCGATGTAGCCGTTGGCGAACTCCTGGCGTTGATTGGACCCAATGGTGCGGGCAAGACCACTTGCTTTAACATGTTAATGGGGCAGTTACCCACAACGAGTGGCGAGGTGTGGCTAAACGGTGAACCAATTACCGGACTGAAGCCACGGCAGATATGGCGTCGTGGCGTCGGGCGCACTTTCCAGATTACGGCAAGCTATGCGTCGATGACGGTGATCGAGAACATTCAGATGGCCTTGATCTCGCACCATCGTCGTGTCTTTTCGATCCGTCCATTCGCGCACAAGCTTTATCGTGACCAGGCAATGGCATTACTCGATCTTGTCGGCATGAGCGAACAGGCGGATAGACACTCGGCCATCCTTGCCTATGGCGATCTTAAACGACTGGAACTGGCAATAGCGCTCGCGCATGAGCCGACTCTCTTGTTAATGGATGAACCAACGGCCGGCATGGCGCCGAGTGAGCGAATCGCCTTGATGCAACTGACGGCTGATATCGTGAGTGAAAAAAACCTCAGCGTGCTGTTTACCGAGCATGATATGGATGTCGTGTTTGCCCACGCACATCGAGTGATGGTGCTTAATCGTGGTGAGTTGATAGCCAATGGCAACGTTGATGAGATACGCAACGATCGAATGGTCAAGGAAGTGTATCTCGGTGGCGGGAATGTTTTTGCCAATGATGAGGCATCAGGGCATGCTTGAACTTGATGCAGTAAACAGCTTCTATGGCAAAGCGCATATCCTCACTGATCTCGGCTTCTCGATCGGTGAAGGTGAGGTTGTGTCGCTGCTTGGAAGGAATGGGGCAGGCAAGACAACGACCATGAAGTCCATCATGCAACTGGTCAAACCTGCACAGGGTCGTGTGGTTTTTGAGGGGCACGAACTAACCCGGCTGGCACCCCATCAGGTGGCGCAGCTCGGTGTCGGTTATGTGCCGGAAGAGCGGCGTATCTTTACCGATCTGACGATAATGGAGAATCTTGAAGTGGGCAGGCAGGCACCCCGCGCCGGTGTATTCGAGTGGACGGTCGACATATTGTTTGAACTGTTTCCCAATTTGTCCGAGCGACGGTCCAATCGAGGGCGTGCCTTATCCGGTGGCGAGCAACAGATGTTATCGATTGCCCGAACTTTGATGGGAAATCCCAAAATACTGTTGCTGGATGAACCATCGGAAGGCATTGCACCGGTTATTGTTGAGCAAATGGCGGAGACCATTCTCAAGCTCAAGCGCGAGGGCTTACCCGTGTTGTTGTCAGAGCAGAACCTGCACTTTGCGCGCATGGTATCTGATCGTGCGGTCATCATAGAAGGTGGCAATATCAAGTACGACGGTACATTCGCCGAACTTGATGCAAGCCCCGATATTAGAAGTGCCTATTTATCGGTTTAGATCCATTGCAGTTTGAGACAAACCATGAACCTAGAAGAGGCACTTGATCGCCGCGCAGCAAATCCTCTCCGTGTGCTCGCTGGTGGTACGGATTTCTATCCATCACTGGGTGATAAGTCTCCGCCGACGGATGTAATAGACACCACGTGTATAAAAGAGCTGCAGGGTATTTCTGTCGATGCGTCAGGGTGGCGAATAGGCGCTGCCTGTACCTGGACTGAATTGATCAAGGCAGAGTTGCCTCCAGTGTTCGATGCTTTGAAAGCTGCGGCGCGCGAAGTGGGGTCGGTGCAGATTCAGAATGCAGCAACCATTGCCGGTAACCTATGTAATGCATCACCAGCGGCTGATGGTGTGCCTCCCTTGCTGGCACTTGATGCACGGGTCGAACTGGCCTCAAATCGCGGGCGACGCGTATTGCCTCTGGCTGAATTCATTCTCGGTGTACGTCGTACCGCGTTAGCCGATGATGAGTTACTTATCGCCATTCATGTGCCATCACAGGATGATGATGCGCGCAGCGTATTCACTAAACTGGGTGCGCGGCGTTATCTGGTTATATCGATAGCGATGATTGCCGTGACCCTTGCGCGTCACAATGGCAAGATCAGCGATGCGCGTATTGCTGTGGGTTCATGTTCGCCGGTTGCCTGTCGGCTCAAGGCGCTTGAATCAAGTATCAAAGGGCAAGAGCTTCAAGCACTGACGGCAGATGCGGTGTCGCAGATTGTCTGGCAGGCTGAACTGCCGGAACTCACACCGATTGACGACGTTCGCGGTTCCGCCAACTATCGCCACCAGGCTGTGCGAGAAATGCTTGCTCGGCTTATTGTTGATTGCGCGCAGCAATGGGAGAACGTATCCGCATGACGCACTCTGTGTCCTTCGAACTGAACGGTCAATCGGTTACGCACGATACGTCGCACACAACGCGTCTGTCTTCACTGCTGCGCGAGTCCTGTGATTGTCTTGACGTCAAGATCGGTTGTAATGCCGGAGACTGTGGGGCTTGCACTGTGCTGGTCGATGGCAAGGCGGTTTGTGCCTGTTTGACTGCTGTGGGACAAGTCTCAGACAAATCTGTTGAAACGCTTGTCGGACTTGACTCCTCATGTGAGATCACCCAGTCCTTGCAGTCGTCGTTTCTGCGCCACGGCGCCGCGCAATGCGGCATCTGTACGCCGGGCATGCTGGTCAGTGCGGTTGCCTTGTTGCGGGAACGCCAACACCCGACTCTGGACGAGGTGCAGGATGCCTTGGGTGGTGTCTTGTGTCGTTGTACGGGTTATCGCAAGATTATCGATGCAGTGCTTGATGCAGGGTCCGGTGCTGGAACGTCAGCGGCAAGTGGCGACG
>CAYUZB010000024.1:26689-34344 GCA_964449565.1 uncultured Granulosicoccaceae bacterium
GATGCAGTGCTTGATGCAGGGTCCGGTGCTGGAACGTCAGCGGCAAGTGGCGACGCGATAAAAGCGGATGATGTCTCGAGTGCGTGTTCTAAAGACTTGCAGCATGGACTTGTTGGCCAACCAATGATTCGTATCGATGGTTTGCCTAAAGTCAGTGGTACTGACAAGTTTGGTGATGATGTTGCGCCGGCTGGCGCGCTAGCCTTGCGACTGGTTCGTTCGCCGTACCATTACGCCTCCTTTGCGTTTGGTGATGTGGATGCTTACGTCAAATCGAAGGCAGGCCTTGTGCGTGTGTTTACGGCTGAAGATATTCCTGGGCGTAATCTGTTTGGCATCATTCCAGGTTTTATCGATCAACCGGTGTTTGCCGAAACTGCCACTCGATTCAAAGGTGAAGCTGTGGCCGCTGTGGTCGGTGATGCTACGGCGATAGCCGCGTTGGATCTGGATGACTTTCCGGTGAGCTTTTCTGAACTTGACGCGTCACTGACGCCGATGGAAGCGTTGGAAGACAGCGCATCATTGGTCCATACAGATCATGGTAGCAATGTACTGTGTGGTGGCAAAGTCATCTGTGGGGACGCTCGCAAAGCCATCGACGATAGTTTTCTTAGTGTACGTGGGCGATTCTCAACGGGTTTTGTTGAACACGCTTATATTGAACCAGAGGCTGGCTACGCTGTGCGCGTTGGCGACACGCTGGAAATATATGGTTGCACGCAAGCAGCGTATCTGGATCGTGAGAGTGTGGCTGCCATCTTGGCTTTACCTGAAGAGTCCATTCGCGTCGTGCCGTCTGCTTGCGGTGGTGGTTTCGGTTCAAAGCTCGATATTTCCTTTCAGCCGTTTGTTGCCTTGGCCGCCTGGGTACTGAACAAACCGGTAAAAATTGCTTACACACGTACTGAGTCGATGCAGTCAACCACCAAGCGACATGCGTCTGACATGCGGTTGGAAATCAGTGTTGACGAAACCGGCAAGTTGAAAGGCTTTTTGTTTGATGGCACCTTCAATACCGGTGCCTATGCATCGTGGGGGCCGACGGTCGCCAATCGTGTGCCGGTACATGCGTCTGGCCCTTACCATGTGCGTGACTACCACGCTCAAGCACATGGTATCTACACACATACATCGCCTGCGGGCGCCTTTCGTGGTTTTGGTGTGCCGCAAGTCGCCATAGCTCAGGAATCCTTGTTTGATGACTTGGCGAATGCACTTGATATGGACAGGCTTGCGTTCCGACAACTCAATGCACTCGATGGCGATATGCCAACCGTGACTGGTCAACAAATTGATTCCTATGGCATCAAGGCTTGTCTTGATGCGCTTGAAAATCATTGGCAGAACGCATCGGCCGATGCAGTCGCATTTAATAGAAAAGCAGTACAGGATCATTCGCCATGGCGTCGCGGAATTGGTATTGCCTCGGGGTGGTACGGCTGTGGGAACACTTCATTGCCGAACCCGTCGACGATAAAGTCTGGCATTACATCGGCGGGAAAAGTTTGCCTGCATCAAGGTGCGATAGATATCGGACAGGGCGCGAACACGGTGATCCTGCAGATCTTTGCCGATACCTTGGGGGTTGCGGCAGGGGATATTGAAATAATTGGCCCGGATACGGCAGTCACCCCCGATGCGGGTAAAACATCCGCATCGCGTCAGACGTTCGTGTCGGGCGCTGCGGCCAGACTCAGCGCGCTTAGCCTGCGCGAACAGATTGTCCGCCTGACCAACTGTACCGAGATTCAAACACTTCAGTGTGGCGATGGTTTGCTACAGGTCAATGCGGGCGCCGACACATTGGAGACGGCAACTATCAAACTTGATGAACTGCTTGTTAACGATGATGGCTATGTCTTGATGGCCATCGAATCTTATGATCCTCCGACCGAGCCGCTTGATGAAAATGGACAAGGTGTACCTTATGCCATGTACGGTTACGCCGCTCAGCTCGCTATCGTAGATGTCGATACACGACTGGGCGTAGTGAGACTGGAAAAATTCATTGCAGCCCATGACGTTGGCAAGGCGATCAACCCGGTACTGGCGGAAGGGCAAATTCAGGGTGGGATTGCACAGGGTGTGGGCCTGGCATTGATGGAGGAATTCATCCCTGGTCGCACCGAAAACCTGCATGACTACCTGATACCGACTATTGGAGATATTCCTCCGATTGAATCAATACTGGTCGAAGTGCCTGATGCTCATGGCCCTTTTGGTGCCAAGGGGCTTGGTGAGCATGTTTTGATACCCACAGCGCCTGCGGTACTCAATGCCATTGCCGATGCCAGCGGTGCTCGTGTGACTGAATTACCGGCAACGCCCGACAAAATACTTGCCGCCATACACAGCAAGGAGCAAACTATTAATGTTGACAAACAGGTGGATGCTTGATGGTCAGGTTTGCGGTTGAACTTGAAGATAATGGCAAGATTCGTTGCGATGCTTGTCCTGTGCTTTGTTACATCAAGGATGGCAGAAGTGGTGCCTGCGACCGCTACGCTAACGAAGGTGGTGAGCTGGTCAGGGTTGATCCTTTTACGATTCTTGAGCGCAAAGATAATCCGAGTCAGGGTGCCGTGCCGTTTCTGCGACAAGAGACCGATAAGACAAAGGGCAAGGACGACGACTTATCCAGTGATGATGTTGCGACCAGTCCGGATAACTGGGACGGCGATATCCTGAAACCGGAACGCTTTGTGACCGCCATTGGCGCAGGTACAACGTACCCGGACTACAAGCCTGCGCCTTTTATCGTCGGTCAGAAATATAACGACGTGGATATGGTGACCGTTGTGACGGAGGGGATTTTCAGTTACTGCGGCGTCAAGATAAAGATCGATACGGATAGGCATATCGGTCCAGAACAATCACTGGTTCGTGCACAAGGTGAAGCGGTGGGTCATGTCACTACTGGTGAGTATGGATCGCAGATGATGTCACTGGGTGGCGTCAATCACCTTACCGGCGGTTCCAAAAAGGAAGGGCGGCTGACATGTCAAACGCTTTTGCAGTTGTGCAATCGCGAAGCGGTTGAGCTGTCCATCGACAATGGCGCTAACATAGTTGTGCAGGCGGGCCAGGCGCCGGTGGTCAATGGCGTACGTGAACAGCTGATGCGAGTTGGCTGCGGCTCGGCGACGATTGGTATGTTTGCCAGACAGTGGGCACCGCATGTCGATGAAGTCGTGGTTGTCGATGATCACATTACTGGTGTGTTGTCAGAGCATCAAGCGGGCAAGTTGCTTGACATGAAGCCGACCGGCATTCGTATCAAGGGAAGAAAATCAACCCCCGGTCGTTATTTTCAGGTGGCCGAACCAGGTGCCGGTTGGGGTGGCACGGACATCGATGATCCGTTGACCATCATAGAAGAGTTCAAGCCAAGCATTGCGTATCCCGGCTTGCGTCTATTGATGGTCTCGACCACGGGTGAGCAGTGGGGGTACTTTGAGCTGAATGATGACCTGGTACCGACGCCAGCCGACTTGCCCGATGCGCTCAAGGAGTCGGTTGAGCGAGTGGCTGAAAACTGCGAGCCCTCCTTGTGCTCGGTCTTGTTCATGGGTGGAGCCGGAGGTTCTTTACGCGCAGGCGTGACCGAAAACCCGGTACGCCTCACGCGATCGGTCCGCGAGTCGCTGACCTATGTGTCATGTGGTGGAGCGCCTGCCTATGTGTGGCCGGGTGGCGGCATCACGGTGATGGCCGATGTCATGCAGATGCCGGTAAATGCCTTTGGCTATGTACCAACCCCTGCGCTCGTTGCTCCCATCGAATTTACGCTGCGACTCGACGACTACACCCGTCTTGGGGGGTACGCCGATCGAGTGCGTTCCATGGATGCGATTGCGGCTGAAGTCGAGCGCTCGGTGGCAGGTACGGATGACCACCTGTGGCCAGGTGACCAGCGGCATTTTCGCTGGGCGGGGACTGGGTCGAGAATGTGAAGAATTGGATCCCGTTTGACTGAAACTTGGCGCAATGTGGGGCGCCCGGTAAAAAGCGGCGTTACCGGATAGCGCGTTACGTTAAAGATTGACCAAAGGCGGCCATTGTTGGCCGCCTTTTTTGTTTGCCGATCTGGATCTGAAACCGTAGTTGTCAATTACTACAGGCTGCTGTACTGACGAGAGACTTTCTGGAAAACGATCTCGACCCGTCGGTTTGCCTGGCGTCCGTCAGGGGTCTGGTTTGTGGCCACAGGCTGGGTTTCGCCATAGCCCTTGGTCTGGATACGATTCTCTTCGACACCAAAGCGTAACAGTTGCTGTCTGACGCTATCAGAGCGGGCATCAGACAGAAGCTGGTTGTAGCTCTTGTCACCGGTGTGGTCAGTATGCCCTTCGACAATAGCAATGCGGTTAGGATTATTTTGCAAGTACTCAGCGGCCTGGCGAATTAGACTGTTGGCTTCGGGGCGCAGACTCGCTTCTTCAAAGTCGAACAAGACGTCATCGATGGTCAGGGCTGGACCTCGGTCGGTCGTTCTCAGTTCCAATGGAGCCGAGATAGCCCGTTCAATGGGCTGTGCCTTTGTCGGCTTGCTGCCACAAGCGCTAAGTGCGATCAATGACAGGCAAATTACTGCGGTAGTGCTGTATTTGTTTCGAGTCAACATGGTGCGTGTCTTCCTGGGCTATTGAGATGTCAGTTTGGTTAACGGCCTGGAATTCACAGCTTGCAATGGTTTCGCATTACTCGATGACCATATAGTCCTGAAGTCGCAGAGAGGTCCTTGTTTTTTGTCGTTTTTTTCTGATTCTGCTCATGGGTTGCGGTATTGTCATACGCTTATAAACATTTGGAAATTGTGAGACTGATCACGTGAGCAATCTGTTACGCCGTCCATCAGGTGAGACTGGAAAAGTGCATGACATTTCGCCGGCATCAGCTGGCTGGAGTTATGTTGGGTTTGAGCTGTTCCGACTGCGGGAGGGAGATCGGGTAGAGCAATCAAGTGGTAGCAATGAAGTCATTCTGGTGCTCGTCGAAGGTAAGGCTGATATTTCCGGTGGTGCGATACAACTAGCGGCCGTTGGCAATCGCATGAATGTTTTCGAGAAGCTTCCGCCGAGTGCGATTTATTTTCCGAACGATATTGTCTGGTCCGCTACGGCGGTGACCAATTGCACGCTCGCAGTGTGTTCGGCTCCAGGTCACGGCAATTATGCACCCACGGAAATTACTGATATCAAGCAGCTTGCGCGCGGCTCTGGAACGAATCTTCGGCATATATACCCGATTGCCATGGAGGAGCGGGATATCGCTGACAGTTTGCTTGTCACTGAAGTATTTACACCCGCCGGGCATTGGTCTTCGTATCCACCGCATCGGCATGACGAGGATAACTACCCCGTGATGACCTACCTTGAGGAGACGTACTACCATCGGCTGAATCCAGCACAGGGTTTTGGTATTCAGCGCGTCTTTACTGAGGATGGCAGCCTGGACGAGACGATGGCGGTACATGATGGTGATGTCGTGTTGGTTCCCAAAGGTCATCATCCTTGCGCTGCACCCTATGGTTATGAGATGTACTATCTGAATGTCATGGCCGGCCCGATGCGAAAATGGCGTTTTCAGAATCATCCAGACCACGACTGGCTTGCTAACGAATCAAAAAATTGATGATGAATTTATGAGTACTTCGAGTAACTACGCCATCGCCCTGTTTGGCGCCGGACGAATTGGACGGGTTCACGCTGACAATATCGATCGACACCCCAGTACACAGATCAAATACATTGTTGACCCTTTTGGTAGTGGCGCCGCAGAACTGTCTGAAAAATACCATTGCTCTGCGGTTGATGAAGACACGGTATTCAGCGATGACAGCATTGATGCCATTGTCATTTGTTCGGCGACTGAAACTCACGGTGATCTGATAGAACGGGGCATGAATAATGGCAAGGCGGTTTTTTGTGAAAAGCCGATTGATCTGTCCATTGAACGCGTTGATAGCGTACTAAAAGCAACTAGTGATTCAAAATCGCCGCTGTTGTTGGGCTTTAATCGTCGTTTTGATCCGGGAATCGCGAGTATGGAAAAACGCATACGTGCCGGTGATATTGGCGACGTGGAACTGGTGACCGTCATATCCAAAGACCCATCACCGCCACCAGCGGAATACATTCGAGTCTCTGGTGGTCTGTTTCGCGACATGACGGTGCATGACTTTGATCTCGCGCGCTTCATGCTCGGTGAAGAGCCGATCACTGTCCATGCGACAGCGGCGGCCCTTGTCGATCCAATGATCAAGAGTGAAGGTGATATCGACACGGCGATAGTAACGTTGCAGTGTGCCAGCGGCAAGATGGCGGTTGTGACCAATTCGCGACGAGCCACCTTCGGTTATGATCAGCGTATTGAAGTTCATGGATCGCTTGGTTCGTTGCGTACCAACAACATCCCGGAAACCGCTCTGGTGCTTGAGCGAGAGGAAGGGGTACGCCACGAAAAGCCCATGCACTTTTTCCTTGAACGATACCGCGATGCCTATCAGGTCGAATGGGCGCACTTTGTCGATGTGCTGGACGGCAAGTGTCAGCCGTCAGTCAGTGGCGAAGATGGACGACGAGCCTTGATGATTGCCGATGCCGCGTATGCGTCTTTGGAAAGTGGGGCTAGAGTTTCGATCGATACTTGATATGATCCAGCTTGATTTGAGTACACTTTG
The DNA here is from genome assembly GCA_964449565.1 of uncultured Granulosicoccaceae bacterium. Taxonomy (GTDB): domain Bacteria; phylum Pseudomonadota; class Gammaproteobacteria; order Granulosicoccales; family Granulosicoccaceae; genus Granulosicoccus. The sequence goes on from CAYUZB010000024.1 coordinate 33,375, forward strand.
ATTTTTGTCCCGGCCATGCTGATTGGCATGTGGTTTACATCCAGTTACCTGTCTGCGAAGGAGTCCTCATGAATGATCCAGTAGATTTAACAGTAGAGCCTGACGTCAAGGGCTTTTTTGACTCGGCCAGCAATACGGTCAGTTATATTGTCAAAGACCCTGATTCAAGTGCATGTGCAATCTACGATACCGTCCTGGATTTCGATTATGCGGCTGGTCGAATGAGTTTCGAATCAGCAGATGAAATCGTCAACCATGTTCAGCAATACAATCTCGATGTTCAATGGCTTATTGAAACCCATGTACACGCTGATCATCTTTCCGCTGCGCCATATTTGCAACAGAGGCTTGGGGGCAAGGTAGGAATTGGCGAAGGCATTCGCGATGTGCAGGATGTCTTTGGCAAGGTGTTCAATGAAGGCACAGAGTTTGAACGTGATGGCAGTCAGTTTGACCATCTTTTTACCGACAATGATAGTTATATGATTGGTGGCATGAAGGCGTTTACTCTGCATACACCTGGGCATACACCCGCATGCATGACACATGTCGTCGGTAATGCCGCTTTCGTCGGCGATACCTTGTTCATGCCTGACGGCGGAACTGCGCGCGCGGACTTCCCGGGTGGCGATGCACGTGTGTTGTATCGATCTGTACAGCGCTTGTTGTCGCTACCGGATGAGATGCGTTTGTTCATATGTCATGACTACGGACCGAATGGGCGCGATATCCGGTGGGAAACGACCGTTGGAGACGAAAAGCGACACAATATTCATCTCGGTGAGGGCATGAATGAGGATGCATTTGTCAAACTGCGTGAGGAACGTGACCGAACGCTCGCGATGCCAAAGCTCATCATTCCGGCCTTGCAAGTGAATATGCGAGCCGGGCAGTTTCCCGAAGCCGACGAGGATGGAAATCAGTATCTGAAGGTGCCGGTCAATCAGCTGTAGCTTGTGTGGTGTGTGGT
>CAYUZB010000024.1:34444-37838 GCA_964449565.1 uncultured Granulosicoccaceae bacterium
TGATGTGCAGGGGTAGGTCTAAGGTTTTACCCCTTTGACTTCGCGTGCAGGCGTCACTTTACCAACTCCCGCAAGCCGAGCCAGGCGGACAAGCTCGCGATCGAGTTTGGCATCTCTCGCTTTACTGGAACGCACGGCAGGTTCCCACCACACATTGAGCAAGTCCAGAGAATCTGCCTTGATGTTCTTGCGCACTTCCACGCGACCAACAAAGCGGGTACCTTCGAGAACAGGAAAAACATAGTAGCCATACTTTCTTTGCTTGGCCGGTGTATAGATTTCAATGCGAAAATCAAAACCGAACAGGCGTGATAATCGATTTCGATCACGGACAATGGGATCGAACGGGCTGATGATTCGCAGGCGCGTTGTTGTGGATACAAGTGACTCAAGGCAAGCCTCGATATCGGGGCGTGCATACACATTGTGTGTCGAGCCATCGATATGTTCCAGTTTGATCTCCTGTACGGATTCAGGATGCTGATCGATCCACCGTTTTACTTCGCTGAGTGACATGGCGTCCCAGAAGCGTTGAATTTCCCCGGCTGTTGCAAAGCCCAGTTTATCCAGTGCCAGTGTGCACAAGTGGTTTATCTGTTCCGCATCAGATTTGTTCTGAGTGCGGAAAGATTCGGGTATGACACGTTCGGTCAGATCGTAGTACTTGATGAATTTGTGACGATGACTGACTGATAGCTCACCCTTTAACCACAAGTAGTCGAGCGCCAGTTTGTGAGGAGGGCGCATCCAGGCATGTTTGCTTTTGTCGGCCTGACCCGCGAAGTCACGGGAGCAGACCGGCCCTTCGTTTTCGATACGTTTGAGGATGGAGTATTGCGTTTCGATACTGGCCATTTCCTTACCCCAGTCGCTGCGTTCGTATCGATCCGCACGCCGTTTGGATTGACGTTGCCAGTACGGATACAGATCCATCGGCAAGATGGCCGCATCATGCGTGAAATGTTCAAACACGCGACGTTGACGTGTCAGGAGTTGGTCGTAACTGCGCGATCGATAGGCGTTGTGGCGGGACCACAGTATGTGATGGTGGGCTCGTACAAGTACGTCAATCGAATCCAGCTGCACCATACCGAGTGATTCGACCGTCGCGGCGAAACTGCCAACATCCCGCGCGCCCGATGGAGGCTTGCCGAGCCCCTGCAGGTCCAATAGCAGTTGTCTGGCCGATTGCGATGTCAGTGTCAGCACGATGGCCCATTATAGATCTGAACGGCCAGCGGTTCCGATCAGGTACACTGCGGGGCCAGAGGTCGCACAACGCGACCAACAATTCCTCGGAGAACAAGATGAGCTTGGTTGGAACACTTGGACGCATCGCTGTCGGTGTCATGGTGGCGAAAGGTGTCGGCAAAATGGTCAATCGCGGTGGTGGTGGCGGTGGCGGTCTCGGCGGTCTTCTCGGCGGCGCGCTGGGTGGCAATTCCGGTGGCGGCGGCGGTCTGGGCGGCGGTCTGGGCGGCCTGGGTAGTCTGCTCGGTGGCGCCAATGCCCAATCGGGCGGTGCTGCGGCGGGTGGACAGGCCTCGGGCATGCCTGGCGGTCTCGGTGGTTTGCTGGAGAGTATTTCTGGCGGTGCTGGTGCTGCCGGCGGCGGTGCTGGTGGTCTGACAGACGGGCTGGGCGGCGGGTTCGGCTCAAGTGCGCCAGCGGGTGGCAGCTTGGGAGATTTGCTTAATTCTACCTTGCAGGGCAAGCCAACTCCTCCTCCCCAGCCTGCTCAGGAAGATCAGGCGAAGATACTCATCCGTGCGATGATCAATGCCGCCAAGTCCGACGGCAAAATCGATCAGTCTGAACAACAAAAAATTGTTGAACATCTTGGTGATGAAATCAGTGACGAAGAACGCCAATTCGTGATATCCGAAATGCAATCACCACTTGATACAGATGGTCTGTTGCGTAACGTGCCAAAAGGTGCCGAAATGCAGGTCTACATGATGTCCTTGCTTGGGATTGATCTGGATTCTCGAGAAGAAGCGCAGTATCTCGATGGCTTGCGCAAGTCCATGGGGATTTCAGAGCAGCATTGTAATGCGATCCATGAAAAACTTGGAGTGCCTGTGCTCTATAGCTAGGCTTTTTTCAGACGTACCAGCAAGACTCTTGATGTTGACTGCAAGCCGAACCAAGCCATCTCATGGGCCACTGGTTCGGCTTTTTGCGTTTTGCCTGTTGTCAGTTTGTGTGTTGATCGCTGGCTGTTCGACTCGTACTAGTGGCAATACACTGTTCAGTGTGCCCACCGAGCCCTTTTCCGAGTATCGCCAGTCGTTAGCGGGGTGGCTTGAGCAACATTCGATGCCGCAGCGTAGTGTTGCTGATATCGAACTGAACTTACCCTTCGAACGCAAGGCTGATCCAGCGGTACCTTATCGCGGCGTATACTTGCTATTCCACGGCCTTAATGATTCGCCCTATGTCTGGCATGATTTGTCGGATGAGCTTACGCAGCGTGGTTTTGACGTGCGCGCTGTATTGCTTGAAGGGCATGGTTCGAGCCCGGTACAGATGCTCGATGTCAGCATGCGAAGCTGGCTTGCTACTGCCTATGCGCACTTTGATGCATTACGTGCCGAAGGCGCGACTGTGCATATTGGTGGATTTTCAATGGGTGCCGTGCTGGCGACGCTGATTGCCAGAGAGCATCCGGAAGTTGCCAGCCTTTTACTGATATCACCCGCCTACGAAAGTCGGCTGAATCACTATTTGAAGTACTCCGGCATTTATCGCCTGTACAGACCGTGGTTATTTGGCGGCATGATTCTCGAAGACAACCCGATCAAGTACAACTCCATACCGATCAATTCCGGTTGGCAGTTCTATAAGCTTAGCCGTCACCTCAAACGTTCGTGGCGTCGTCGTGACAGCTTGGACATGCCTGTGTTGTTGGTCGTGACCGTTGAGGATTCAGTGGTTGATGTCGACTTTACGGAAGCTCTGTTCAAAAAGCGTTTCACACATCCAGATCGTTTGATGATCAAGTACACAGGCGATGCCGAGCGGCTGACACAGAGCATAGACAACCGTCATGTTGAAGTGCGTTCAGCCGTGTTTCCCGAACACCGAATAGTCAGTCAGTCACATCTGGGGTTGATGTATGCACCGGATAATGAATTGTTTGGTAAAAACGGTTCGGTGTTGGTATGCAATGGTAATGAATATCCCATTTTTATTGCCTGCCTGCGCTCAAAGCAACATTGGTTTGGCGCCCAGCATGCTGCATCACCTGACGGTGTTCCGGTAGCGCGCACGACATGGAATCCTGATTGGGATGCTGTGCTGGACAGGTTTGATGAGCGGATCATGCGGCATCTGCCATAAGCAGCTAACTGGCCTACTTGGGTGTTGTTGTAAATTTTTTGATATAGTTTTC
>CAYUZB010000025.1:0-37500 GCA_964449565.1 uncultured Granulosicoccaceae bacterium
GGCATCTTCCTGCCCCAGTTTACGGGTCGGCGTAACATCAATCTGCATCGCAAATTCTGGCGTACCGAGTTGTTTCAATACCGGTTTCGGCAGCGTTTCAAGTCCGTTTTCATTCGCCAGATAGACGTACAGGCCCTCCTTGATCGAACTTCGGTATATGTAGCACTGCATGGTTGTTACACTCTCGGACATTTCGCTGATGAGTGATGCTACACCGAAGCTGCGTATCGATAAGTGGTTATGGGCAGCCCGATTCTTCAAAACGCGAAGTATGGCCAGTGATGCTATTGCAAAAAATCGAGTTCGTGTTGATGGTCAGCGCATCAAGGCTTCGCGCACGATTTCGGTGGGTAACAGGGTGCAGATCGAGAAACCGCCCTACGAGTTCGACGTAACAGTGCTTGGTCTGAGCGACCAGCGGCGTGGTGCGAAAGAGGCTGTATTGCTTTACCAGGAAACAGACGACAGTGTTGAACGCCGGGCCGTGTTGAGTGCGCGCCTGCGCAACGACAGAATGGCCAGATTGGGCGTTGCGGGTGCCGGCCGGCCAAGCAAACGTCAGCGGCGTCAGATCATCCGCTTTCAGAACCAGAATGATGTGGACGAATGAGTGCCGGGATAACGAGTAAATTCGGAGAGAATGATTGCTTAAACGATTGATAGGTTTTTGGTCTGGTCAAGGTGGTGCCAAGGGTGATGCCAGCTCACGAGCCCCCATTATCGTGCCGGCCAACGAACATGACGTTCATGAATCGGACTTCAGTCGCTCCGCATTAAAAGTGCTGAAGAAGCTGGATGAAGCGGGGCACGCTTCCTACCTCGTCGGTGGCGGTGTGCGCGATGCGCTGGTTGGGCTGAAGCCAAAAGATTTTGATATTGCTACCGATGCGAGCCCGGAAACGGTCAGAAAGCTGTTTCGCAATTCGCGCATCATTGGCCGACGTTTCAAGCTTGTCCACGTTGTCTATGGACGCGAAATCATAGAAGTCGCGACCTTTCGAGCGGCACATACAAAAGGCGACGGTGGAGAGACTGTGGAATCCGGTCGTATCGTGCGCGACAATGTCTATGGCTCTATTGAAGAAGACGCCTGTCGCCGTGATTTTTCGGTCAATGCCTTGTATTACAACATTGCGGATGGATCGGTCGTCGACTTCGTGGGAGGTCTGGATGATCTCGATCAGCGTCTGTTCAGACTGATCGGTGATCCGGCAACACGTTGCGCCGAAGATCCGGTCCGCGTACTGCGCGCGGTACGTCTGGCAGCCAAGCTCGAATTTGACATGGAAGCCAAAACGCTTGAGGCGATGCGGGCAAGCTCCAGTGAGCTCGGTTCTACCGCACCGGCAAGACTGTTCGAAGAGGTGCTTAAACTCTTTCAAGGTGGTTACGCCTTACGCAGCTTTGCCGCCGTGCGTGAACATGATTTGTTGCAGTACCTGTTCCCCTTGTTGAACAAACGTCTTGCCAACCGTGAGCAGAAGCTCGAAACCATGTTGCAAACAGCGCTTGAAAACACCGACAAGCGTGTTGCAGTGGGTAAACCGATTACCCCGGCTTATCTGCTGGCATTCATGTTGTGGCCCGATGTCGAGGAACGGGCACTGCGAGATAGCACCGCTGGCATGCCCATACAGGAAGCGATGCGACTTGCCGCGGATGACATCATCAAGGACCAGTTACGTGTCACCTCGATACCGCGACGCTTTTCCGGTCCTATGCGCGAAATCTGGCACATGCAGCCGCGACTCGAGAGTGCACGAGGTGAGCGCGCCTTGCGTCTGATGGAAGATCGACGTTTCCGTGCTGCCTACGATTTCCTTTGCTTGCGGGCAAGCGTTGACCCACGCCTTGCAGACGTTGCCAAGTGGTGGACCGATGTGCAACGCCTGCCAGAAGATCAAAGAGGGAAGAGTGTCGAAAAACGACCGCTGGCGATGGGTATCTGGGGCAATACCAAGGACGGCGACAGCAAGGCTGCAGGTGCAACTGCGGCGAAGAAAAAACGTCGGCGTCGGCGTCGGCGCAAGCCGGGTGGCGACAAGAAAGCACCACCTGCGAACTCGTGATCAGTTCCGCGCCTGCCCATTGGGTTTACGTCGCTGTCGGCAGTAATCTCGGTGATCGTGTCGAGCACGTGCACACGGCATGCGCTGACATCGTCGGCATCACAGGTTGCCAATCCTTGCGATTGTCACCTCTGTACGAAAGTGCTCCCATGGGGCCACAGGATCAAGCTGACTACGTCAACGCGGTTTGTCGATTCCATTGCACACTGTTTCCACATGAGCTGTTGCGAGCGCTCAAGCGCATCGAGGGACACCATGGGCGAGACTTCGAAGCGGACCGATGGACTGCACGTGCTCTTGATCTGGATATCGTCCTGTTCGGTGATCAAACCATCGTCTCAAATGATCTGACTATTCCGCATGCGGGACTCGCGGTGCGCTCGTTCGTGCTGCGGCCTTTGTTCGATCTGGCGCCAACCTTGAGCATTCCGGGTCATGGTCTGGTTGCGAGCTTGCTGCATGATTGCGAAGATTATTCCATCCGGCCATTTTCCAGTGAGTCAACACTCCCTTCTGAGCCAAATACATGACGCATCCTTTCATTGCGATTGAAGGTCCAATTGGTGTCGGTAAAACGACCGTCGCCAACCATTTGGCTGAACTGCTCAAGGCGCAATTTTTGTCCGATACCGAGACGCGCAACCCTTACCTCAAACAGTTTTATCTGGATCCCAAGGCTGTCGCGCTACATGCCCAGTTACATTTTCTTGTTGCGCGTCGTGAAGTGCTGAAACAGCGCGATATCGAACAACCGGTGAAACCGATCGTTGCTGATTTCATGATTGACAAGGATCGCCTGTTTGCCGAACTGACGCTTGATGAAAACGAGTGGTGGATGTATGAAAATCTGTACGATCGAATGGTCGAGGACACCCGTCGCCCAACGCTTGTTATCTATCTGCAGGCTCCTCTGGAACGGTTGATTGAGCGCATCGAGACACGGGGTTTACGCCACGAACAACGGATAGATAGTACTTATCTTGCTGAATTGGGCAGCCGCTATGAGCGTTTTTTCCACGATTATGACGAATCCTCTTTGTTGATTGTCAATACGGAGGAGGTCAATCTGGCCAGCGACCGATCAGCGGTTCAGGCCTTGGCAAAAATGGTCAAAACTCGGCTCGAGGAAGGTGATGGTGGTCGCCATTTCTGGAATCCAGCCGGGTAAGATTTGCAACTGACAGCACATTGAGTGAAACTGCACCCCCTCTGGGGTAGGTAAGTGACATGACAGAACGGCAAAATCTCCGAATCGCGTTATTGGAAGACAACACTGAGCAGGCGGCGAAGGTCTCAGGCTGGATCGAACACAAGGGATATCATTGCGGAGTTTTCAACACCGCAGAGGACTTCCAGCGTGCTTTCAGGAAATCCAGCTACGATGTCGTGGTTCTCGACTGGACCTTGCAATCAGGCAGCTCTGGTCTGGAAGTGCTTCACTGGATCAGAAAGACCCTGACCAGCGATATCCCGATAATCTTTGCCACAGCGCGACAAGACGAAAACGACATCGTGACAGCGCTGCAGGCTGGCGCTGATGACTACCTGGCCAAGCCGGTTCGCCAGCATGAACTGCTGGCCAGACTGTATGCGCTTGCTCGACGTGCTCAGCCGGAATCTGAAATTCTTGAGTGTCCGCCCTATGTATTCGATACGTCGAATCGTCAGGTGCGTATGGATGATGAACCCATTAAGCTCACTGAAAAGGAATACGAGCTGGCCTTGTTCTTGTTCCGCAATCGCGGACGGGTTCTATCACGACAGCACTTGTTGACTTCGGTCTGGGGTACGTCGGCCGAATTGAATACCCGTACGGTCGACACCCACGCCAGTCGTTTGCGCAAAAAGCTCAAGCTGCTCGCGTCGGAGCGTTGGAAGTTGACATCGATCTACCAGCACGGTTACCGCCTCGAGGAACATACCAGTACAAGCTGAGCATAGTTGCCGGTAGATGGCCACTCGGGTACCTCAGGTATCGCGGCGACGGGGCATCACGATCCTGTGGCTGGCAGGATTTTTGGGTCTTCTGCTGTGCCTGACATGGGTTCTCGACTGGAGCGAGTCGACGCGAAAGGTTGATCGTCTGCTGCATGACAGTTGGGTTCGTATACACCAACGTGATGCGCCCGACGACATCGTCATCGCCGCCATTGATCCTAAAAGTCTTCGGGCGTTAGGCCGTTGGCCCTGGCCAAGAAATTTGCAGGCCCTGATGTACGAACAGCTCGAACGTAATGGTGCGAGCGCCGTTGTCATCGATGTTTTGTACACCGAAGCCTCTGATCGTATTCGTAGTGATTCGACGCTTGCTGCCGCGATCGGTAATTTGTCGGTGAGCATATTGCCGGTCCTGACGGAAGGGCGAAGCGGCTCCGGGAATGGTGTCACTCTGCCATTACCTGATTTGAGCCGCGCCGTGACGGATCTTGGGCACATCTTCTTGCCGATAGATGATGATGGCATCGTACGCCGGGTCAATCTCAAATCCGGATTCAACCGCCCACATTGGCCAACCTTGTCGTTGGCAGCCTTGCAAGCAATAGAACCGGATCGGAATTATGACGGTGCACATCTGCCTGGGCGTCGACTGGAAGACACCGCTGTGAACCTTAATTGGGTTCAGGATCACGAGGTCTACATCCCGTTTTACGGGCCGAGTGGGACCTTTACTCGTATTTCTGCCATTGATCTCATACGTGGCGATGTACCGCAGGACGCCATCGCAGACAAAATCATTTTTGTTGGTCTGACAACAACCGGTCTGGGTGATGTTGTGCCGACGCCTGTCTCGGCACTCGATCAACCCGTGCCGGGCATCGAGATTCATGCCAATATTTTTGCCGGTCTGCGCGATGGATCACTGGTTACACATATTCATCGCTATATGAATTTGCTGGTTGCCTTCGCACTCATGCCTTTCATGCTGCTCGTCTACTCGCGGGCACCACCCCAGTGGGGATTGCCAGGTGCCTTGATTGGCGCTGCCGCTCCTGTTCTTCTGAGCTTCTTCCTGTATCGCTATGCGCGGCTCTGGTACCCACCTTTGGCGGCGAGCTTGCCGATACTGATCAGTTATCTCTTTTGGTCAAGACATCGACTCGGTTTTGTCAACCGATTCTTCGAACGTGAGCAGGCGAAGCTCGAACCTCATCTGCCACAACGTGACAGTCGCAGTAATAATCTGTTGGCCGATTTCTTCATGCACGCAGCAAGGCATTTACCCATCGATGGCTGGCGCTTCTCGGCACAAGGTGAGATGTTTGAAGGCGGGGTCGGGTTACCTGAATATCGGGTCGCGGGTGGCGACTCCGAGTGGCGAATTCATCGAGACGTTTACGCAAAGGAATTTCCGACTCCGGGCAAGCTGCACATCGAATTGGCCATACCGGATGCGCAGCTTGGTCAGGAAATCACGCGCTATGTCGACACACTGGCACGCGTGCAATCGCGTCAATTGCCGCGCCCGATGACAGGCTCGATCGAACGCTTGCAGAACAATGCACGTCGACTAAGTGAACAGATGGCGTGGATGCGTAGTATCAAGGTTTTCAGCGAATCAATACTGGCAGGCGGCCCGATTGGCTTCGCCGTATGGAATCCGGTGGGTGAGCAGTTGCGTGGGAATGAGCTGCTATTGGAAATGGTCCCGAATCTCACAGCCCGCAACGAACTGTTTGATTTTTTGCTGGCTATTGGTCGTCAACCGCAACAGGGCGACGATAAAGAGCATCTAAACGGCTTGCTGTTGCGTGGAGAGCCCTGGCAGGTCATCCATACTGATTCGAAGGTTGAGCGTGAATTGATCATCAACTTCAGTGCTGTTGGTGAGACCTTGCGCGATCGATTGATCTGCGCGAGCGTTTTAGATGTTTCGGATATTCGAAGCGCGGAAAGAGCGCGAGCGGAGATGGTTGACTACTTGTCACACGATTTGCGTTCACCGCTGATATCAGCTCTGTACCTGCTTGAAGGCGAGAGTTCGGAATCGAAGAAGAATATCGATATGGAAGCAAAGGCAAGGATCGAAAACAACATTCACCATAGTTTGTCGATGATGGACGATCTGTTGAGTGTTGCTCGGGCTGATAGTCTGACTGAGGAATCTTTTACAGAGTTGTTGTTCAATGCGGTGCTCGATAATGTGCTGGATCAGCTGATGCCGCAAGCGCGTAACGCCAGGGTGAAATTTGATATCGAGACATCTGACGTCGACTTCTGGATGGACGGAGATGCCGGTTCTCTCGAACGTGCCGTGAGCAACATCATCGGCAATGCGATCAAATATTCACCGTCTGACACGAAGATACATATCAGTTTGTCCGAGGATAATGGCAACGCGCAGCTTGTCGTCACTGATGAAGGTATTGGCATTGATCCGGCCATGGCGGATCAACTGTTCACACGCTTCAAGCGCGATTCCAAGGTGGCTGATCAGTTCAAGGGAATTGGACTTGGTCTGGCGCTTGTGTCGCGCGTCGTTCGCCAGCATCGTGGAACAGTCAAGGCCAGTTCGGTTGAAAACGGTACACGAATTACCCTGTGTTTACCGATCAAGAGCTTGTAGACCTAAAGCTTAAATTCTAAGACGCCAGAGTGATCTCTTCGACCTTGCCGTCGTCAAAGCCGAGAATCAATTCATCGGCGGGTCGTGCAGCGAACAGTCCGTTGGTCACGACTCCGGGGATGGCATTGAGTTGGGCTTCGAGTTTTATTGCGTCATCAATTTCGAAGCCAAAGCAATCGAGAATGATGTTGCCATTATCCGTGGCAGGGCCTTCCCGGTACTCGGGATCAGCGCCAAGCTGGACAATCTGACGGGCGACAAAACTGCGCGCCATCGGAATGACTTCCACCGGCAAGGGAAACGTGCCGAGGGTATCAACTTTTTTGCTTGCGTCGGCGATACAGACGAATCGGTGGCTCGCGCCGGCGACGATCTTCTCTCGGGTCAGTGCGCCACCGCCACCTTTAATCAGTTGCAGTTTGGCATTGGATTCGTCTGCGCCGTCGACGTACAGATCGAGCGCGCCGGTCATGTTCAGGTCCATCACTTCATAGCCATGCTTTTTCAGCAAACGGGTGCTCGCTTCTGAGCTCGACACCGCGCCTTCGAGCGAAACACGCCGCTCAGCCAGGGTTTCAATGAAGATATTGACTGTTGAACCTGAGCCAATACCAAGAACCGTATCGGGTTTGACGTGTGCGAGAGCAGCAATGGCTGCCGCCTGTTTACCTGGATGCATGGGCGAAAGTGTCAGAAACAGAGTACATTGATGGGCCGATTCCCGACCATGCATGGACATGAGCGAGCTACACGCCAACTATATCAAACGTATACTCTCTGCTCGAGTTTATGACGTGTCGGTGGAGACACGTTTGCATCGCGCTGAAACCTTATCTGCACGACTTGAAAATCGGATCCTGCTAAAGCGTGAAGATGAGCAAAGCATCTTCTCGTTCAAGTGTCGTGGCGCGTTCAATCGCATCTACAAATTGATGCAGGAGCAGGAGGTCCCGGGTGTGATCGCGGCATCGGCGGGCAATCATGCACAGGGTGTTGCCTTGTCAGCTCGGAAGCTTGGCATTCCGGCTGTCATTGTCATGCCGGTGACGACACCACACATAAAAGTGGAATCGGTCCGAGCACTGGGCGGTGAAACGGTGCTCTATGGTGATGATTTTGATACCGCCCTAGAGCACGCAAAGGTACTCGGCGAGGAAAAGGGCTACCCGTTTATCCACCCCTTTGACGATCCGAATACCATTGCCGGGCAGGGTACAGTTGCTGTTGAAATCTGCCGACAGCATCCGGAGGATCTTGACATTATTTTTGTTCCAGTCGGTGGTGGCGGTCTGGCCGCTGGCATCAGTGCCTACATGAAATATCTGCGTCCTGAGGTGCGCATCGTTGGAGTCGAACCGGTCGATGCCGCGTCCATGCATGATGCGCTTAAAGCCGACAAACGAATCTCCTTGACTCAGGTGGGGCTGTTTGCCGACGGTGTTGCTGTCAAGCAGGTGGGCGAATCAACCTTTGAAGTTTGTCGAGAATTCCTCGACGAGGTGGTACTGGTTACCGTCGATGAAATGTCGACCGCGATCAAAGACATCTTTAACGACACTCGGACCTTGACTGAGCCAGCGGGTGCTTTGGCGGTAGCCGGAATGAAACGTTACATTGCGGATCATGGCCTCAAGGGTAAAACCCTGATCGCGATCAACAGCGGCGCAAACATCAACTTTGACCGTCTGCGTCATGTTGCTGAACGAGCCGAGGTCGGAGAAAGTCGTGAGGCCTTGCTCGCGGTTAAAATTCCTGAGGAACCAGGGAGTTTTTTGAAGTTCTGCAAAACACTGGGTCGTCGCAGCATTACGGAATTCAATTATCGCTATACCGATTCGGCTGAAGCCTGCGTGTTTGCGGGTGTCGTGATCGGTGGAGGGCGACAGGAACGAAATGCACTGATCAATGAGTTGGAAGCCGTTGGTTATTCAGTTCTGGACATGACGCATAATGATTCTGCCAAGCTGCATGTACGTCATATGATTGGTGGCCACGCTGGCTTGAATGATGAGCGGCTCTATCGTTTCCGGTTTCCAGAGCGTCCTGCGGCTTTGCTGGATTTTTTGAGTGCGATGGGTAGTGAATGGAATATTTCCCTGTTTCACTATCGCAATCATGGTGCCGCTTATGGTCGAGTATTGGTGGGTATGCAGTTGCCGGAAGGTGAGGAGCATGAACTGGAAAAATTTATTGATAATTTAGGCTATCACGCCGAGGAGGAAACAGATAACGAGGCTTGTTCCTTGTTTCTTGGATGATGAGCATAACGGTCTTTGTCGTTGTATTGTTCGCGGCATTCTTGCATGCGCTGTGGAACTCCATGGTCAAAGGCGATGGCGACAAGCAACTCGCTATCGCGGCGGTTGTTTTTGGTCACGTTCCGATCGCATTGCTGCTGATACCGTTTGTTAATTTGCCTGCCCCTGCAAGTTGGCCGTATATCGTATCAGGTGGTTTGTTACATGTCGGTTATCAGGTGTTTCTCGCACGTGCCTATCGCGCCGGTGATTTGAGTCAGGTCTATCCGATTGCACGTGGGTCGGCACCTCTGTTGGTAACCATCATATCGGTGTCGTTTTTAGGTGTTGTGCTTACATCATTACAGTTGCTAGCAATCGTCATCATTGCGATCGGCATCATGAGTATCTGTATGGTGCGTGGTGAGGATGCGAAAATAAACTATCACGGCGCCGGGCTCGCATTGATAACCGGTATGTTTATCGCCTCGTATTCTCTGGTCGATGGTTTGGGTGCACGATTGGCCGGCACGGCTGTAGGTTACTACAGCTGGTTGACGGTTATAAACAGCCTGGTTTTCCTGATTGTGGTCCTGGCAGATCGTCCCAGAATTTTTCAAGATATCGCAGCCCGCGCCAAAACAGTTTTTGTTGTCGGTGGTATTGCCTCTTTTGCGGCTTATGCACTGGTCATATGGGCGTTTACGCAAGCGCCTATTGCCTTGGTAACTGCCTTGCGCGAGACCAGCATCGTATTTGCTTTGTTGATCAGTACCTATCACCTGAAAGAGCGGTTCGGCTGGAGCAAGCTGACAGCGGTGATACTGACATTGTGCGGTGTGGTTTTACTCAGGATCAATCGCTAGCCGCTTCACTTGCTTAGTCAATAACTTGCGACTCGGTGACGATCACATCAAGCTTTACATCCCACCAGTCAGGATATACCGAATCGGCCTGCTGAAGATCATAGGCAACCCCGATCAGAAAAGGTTTGCCAGCAGCTTTATTGCGGTGAGCAAAACTACGGTCGTAGAAGCCGCCACCCATGCCCATGCGGTTGCGGCTTTTATCAAACCCGACCAGCGGCACCAGGACAGCATCCAGTTCCGCTGGCATCAGGTAGTCAGATGAGGTCACATCAGGTTCCTTGATATTGAACTTGTTGCCGATCATGGTCGTATGGTCATCAAACGGTGCAAACCGAAGTGTGTTGCCTTCACTAAGCACTGGTGCGTAGCTGACGCCACCGCGACTACGGACGTTCGCGAGTATTTGGTCGACTGCGATTTCACCACCCACAGCGAAGTATCCGGCTACGTGCGCGTGTGTGTTGATATCAAGAATGGACAAGCAGCGAGCCGCTAAGGAACTTGCAGCTTCTTGTTGTCGCTTAAGCGAAATTTTCCCGCGTAATTCGCGAAGCGATGTTCGCAGATTCGAGCGCGTAACTTTCGCGTCATTCATCGCGTCTTTCATTGGTAAAACTTCATCAACGTTGACGTATCAACCGCGAGTGCCGTCTTTGGTGTGCGACCTTGAACCAATCGGTTCAGGTGGGGACGAATGGAACCGTATCAGGCTTTCCGCCGTAACGGACGTGCACAACAACAGTGACCACATCATCCCCGGGGTGCGAATTAGGCTCAAGGGAATACCCAACCAAATAACAAGCACCGCAGAAGATACAATGACAGGCTAGCACGTTCACGACAACTTCGCGAACCTGATGATGTTACTGTGTGGTGTCTTTGTTTGAATTGTCCGGTGTTATATCAACCTCTTCGAGCAAGTCATCAATTTGGCTGTTAAGCTTGGCTATACGATCTGATATCACTGAGTCAGTCACCGCTACTTGTTTGCTGCGGGATTTAAGCAATGAGTTTGCCGTATTGATGGCAGTTACAATGGCGATTTTTTCGATACTTGAGGTTGCATTGCGACGTCGAAAGTCGTTCATCGAACGATCAATGTAAACAGCAGCCTGCATCAGATCGTCTTCTTCGCTAGGGCGACAGGCAAGCTGTACTTCCTTGTCCAGTATGCGAAGCTTTACTGGTCGCAGTTCGCCAGGTTTGTCGGTGTTTATTTGGCTGTCGCTTGCAGGTGACTTACCCGAAGCTGTCTTGCGGGCAACACGCTTTCCCTGTGCGGCCTTTTTTTTGGTCTTGTTACCACTTGAAACAGTGGCGGATGATTCATCACTCATTGACCGGCCTCCATGGATTTGAGACGAATGATCATTTGTTCCACTTTAGTGCGAGCTGTTTCGTTTTTCTCGACAAGCCGAGCCCGCTCTTCGATCAATGAGCTGTGCTGTTCGCGCAGGACGAGATTTTCTGTTCTCAATTTGGTGCATAGCGCTGCAAGCTCACCGAGGCGCGCTTCGAGTCCGTCGAGTTCTTCTTCCAGTGAGGTGCGGTTCATTGCTTGGCAGGCGGCGTTGAAGTCATGGCTGCATTGTATACTTGAGCTGACCCCTTAAGACAAGTACATAACTCCGTGAGTCTTCAGCCAGAATCTGTCGCTTTGGCGCTTGAACACCTGAAAGTGCCTTTGTCTCGCGCTGAGGCACATGGTGTTTTGTGCGGTTTGCTGGCTGCAAGTCAGACGTCTGTCGCAAAAACCCGCTGGTTTTCGGAATTGCTGGACGCGGCGGAGATGCGAGCCGATGATGTGAGCGCCAAGGCGGAAGATCTGAAAATTCTCGATGCCTGGTTCGCTGAAGAGCTGGATGCCTTGAATAATGCGGATTTAGGGTTTTTGCCGGCAGTACCTGACGATTCGGCCCCAATAGGCACTCGAGTGCAGGCCTTGGGCGAATTTTGCGCCGGATTTACCTACGGGCTTGGTTTGGCGACGGCAAACCGTGGTAACAAGGCCCTACCAACGGATACGCGTGAACTGGTCGAGGATTTTCAGGCTATCGATGGGGCCGAAATGGACATGAGCGCCAGCGGGACCTCCGGAGAATCAGATAATGCTGACGAGGATGCCTATATCGAACTGCTCGAGTATGTAAAAGTGGGTGTCTTGTTGATTCACGAGGAGATGAAACCCGTAACCCCGAGTAGTCAGGAGCAGTTGTCGTGAGCAAAGGCAGGCAAAATCAGCTTTTCAGCAAAACTCAGTCGGCGGAATTGAAACGTCGTCGAAGGTCCTTGATGCGAACCATGGGCGACAACTCAATTGCCGTCATACCCACGTCTCGCGTTGCCTATCGCAACCGTGATACCGAATACCCGTTTCGCGCCGACAGTAACTTTCTTTATCTAAGTGGTTTTACGGAACCCGAAGCCTTGATGGTGCTGGTGCCGAATCGCAAGGCTGGGCAGTACATCATGTTTTGTCGTGAGCGTGACCCGACCATGGAGACCTGGCATGGCCGGCGTCTCGGTGTTGAAGATGCACCAGCAGCGCTGGGTGCAGATGATGCATTTCCGATCGGTGATATCGATGACATTCTGCCAGGGCTTTTG
Organism: uncultured Granulosicoccaceae bacterium; assembly: GCA_964449565.1. Taxonomy (GTDB): domain Bacteria; phylum Pseudomonadota; class Gammaproteobacteria; order Granulosicoccales; family Granulosicoccaceae; genus Granulosicoccus. The sequence goes on from CAYUZB010000025.1 coordinate 12,347, forward strand.
GAAGGCAAGCAATCGGTCTTTCATACCTTGGGTAAGGACCAACACTTCGACGCGCAATTGCTGGGCTGGTTGAACGAAGCACGATCAGCGCGGCCTGCCGGTGGCGAACCTGACGCATTTGTATCGCTGGATTATCACCTGCATGAAATGCGTATATATAAAAGCCGTAGCGAACTGCAACAAATGAAATCAGCAGCACGAGTTAGCGCCGCAGCGCATCTCACGGCAATGCAAGCATGCAAGCCAGGTATGAAAGAGTATGAACTTGAAGCCGTATTGATCGGAGAATATACGAAGCAAGGTGGCTGTCACGCCTTTGCACCGATTGTTGGTGGTGGCGAGAATGGCTGCATTCTTCATTACACTGAAAACTGTGATGTGTTGAACGAGAAAGAACTGGTGTTGATTGACTCTGGCGCCGAGATAGCTCATTACGCTGGAGATATAACGCGTACCTTCCCTGTTGGCGGTAAGTTTTCAGCCGTTCAGCGTGAAGTCTACGAGTGTGTTCTCGAAGCGAACCTTGCAGCGATTGCCAAAGTCAAACCGGGGAATCATTGGAATGATCCACATGATGCCGCGGTCAAGGTATTGGTCAGAGGCTTGCGGGATATGGGGATCCTTAAAGGCAAGCTTCCACAGTTGATCAAGGACCAGGCGTATCGACCGTACTATATGCATCGTACAGGTCATTGGCTAGGTCTGGACGTACATGATGTGGGGGAATACAAGATCGATAACGAATGGCGATTGCTGGAGCCCGGCATGGTGTTGACCATAGAGCCTGGTTTGTATCTGGACGACTCGCGCAAGATTCCCAAGCGGTACCGGAACATAGGCATTCGCGTGGAGGATGACGTAGTTGTTACCAATGATGGGCACGAAGTCCTGACGGCCGATGTGCCGAAGTCGATTGAGGGAATCGAAGCTGTCATGTTGCAAGCTTGACCACGGAAATTGTAGCGATCACGTGCAAACAGATATTGTCATTGTAGGTGCCGGCTTGGTTGGTACCCCGCTATGCCTCGCTTTGAGTCGCCTGGGGTACTCGGTCACCCTGATCGATCGTGAGTCGACGCAATTCGATGTGAGTAAAAATACGGGAGCCGAAACGACAAGCAACCCGCTGCATCAGCAATGTACTGCGCTGAGCCTGGGTTCGCAGCGCTGGTTTGCGGCCCATGATCTTTGGACCGGTGTAGATTCGGATGCGACGGCGATCAAGCAAGTGCATGTTTCTCAGCGTGGATTTTTTGGTGCGACGCGAATGTACGCTGATGAATTCGGTGTTGATGCTGTTGGTTATGTTGTCAACAATCTCAACATGCTCGGATCATTGCGCGCGCAATTGATTCAATCTGATGTCAATCATCTATCAGGCACTGAATTTCATCGGCTTGTGCCGGGTGATGACAAAGGTCGCGACTTTGTCACGATGGAATGTAAACAAGGTGATAAAACGATTGCAGTCCAGGCAAGACTATTGATTGCCGCTGATGGGGTGACATCGGCGGTCAGGGAGTCGCTTGGTATCGCACAAAAGCATTCGGACTACTCGCAGTTTGGCGTTCTTGGCAACATCGAACTAAGCGATGCTCACGGGCACATAGCTTATGAGCGTTTTACCGATGCGGGTCCGCTGGCGATGTTGCCACGTGGCAGTCATCATATGAGCTTTGTCGAGTGCGTATCGGAGGATGACAGAGATACCTTGCAAGCGTTAAGCGATGATGCCTACCGTTCTCACTTGCAGTCGCGTTTTGGTCATCGTCTTGGTGTCATCAAGCGTGTCGGACCGCGTTTCTTTACACCACTGGTACGCATTGAAGCCACCCGACAAATTGCAGAACGTGCTTTGCTGCTTGGCAATGCTGCCCGATTGCTTCATCCGATAGCCGGGCAGGGTTATAACCTTGCCATACGCGATATTGAAGGCTTGCTGTCCTTGCTTGGTAGTGCATCAACGTCGGATCTTCAGGACCTCGGGTCAAATTCCTTGTTACAGGACTTTGTCAGGCAACGCCAGGGTGATCAGCAAGCAGTCGTTCGCTTGACTGATTTATTGGCGAGGGGCTTTCGTGGTTCCGCTTCATTGCCGTCACATGCTCGCTCGCTTGGTCTCATGGGCCTTGACGCATTTGCACCGCTTCGCCAAGGCTTTGCCCGTCGTAGCATGGGGCTCAAGTAATGAGTGGCTCGCGAGTCCCGACTGAATGGTGAAAGATACGCTGCTCAGACGGCTGAACTTCTTTGTTGTCGCTGGCCTTATCGGTGCCATCGTTGGCTTCAGTACCTTGTTGTTGATCAAGCTGATATTGCTTGTTCAGTTTGTTAGTTTTGGCGATGCATCGGAGATGCGTTATGCGGAAATAGCTGCAGCGCGTCCTGCCTGGCAACTGATTCTGGTTCTGACGCTTGGCGGACTGCTGGTCGGTGTCATCTTGCAATTTCTTCCTGACAGGCGTTATCACGGTATTGCTGATGTGATGGAAGCCTGTGCGCTTAACAGTGCGCGTATGCCGGCGCGTTCGGGAATAGCGGCTGCCTTGGCTGCGGCTGTATCGCTTGGCGTCGGTGCGCCCCTGGGTCGTGAAGGGCCGGCGGTGCATATAGGCGCATCGATTAGTGCCTGGCTTGCAGAAAAACTTGGACTGGATCGCAAGCAATCATTGGCACTGCTGGGTTGCGGTGCAGCGGCGGCAGTTGCCGTGTCTTTCAATACACCCATCGCAGCAGTGATATTCGCTCTGGAAGTTATTGTTGGTTACTACACCTTACGCGTATTTGCGCCGGTGGTGATTGCCGCCATGGCGGCAATGATTGTGCGAGACCTATCCCTGGGCAATGCGCCACTTTTCCAGGTACCGGAGCACACCCTCTCTTCGCATTGGGAGTTGATCATCTTTGCTTTGATTGGGGTGCTCGGTGCATTTGTTGCCAAAGCGCTAATTTCAATGACTCAGGGCATTGGAAAAATTTGGGAGTGGAGTGGAGCACCGGGTTGGTGTCGACCGACAGTTGCTGGTGCTCTGATAGGGTGTTTTGCAATACCACTACCATTGATTTTGAGCATTGGCGCAGAAGGCACGCTGCTGGCCTTGCAGGCATCTTTGCCTGTGATCATGTTGATCAGCTTGCTTGTCGTCAAGACCATTGTGGTCGCGCTTGCTCTGGGTAGCGGCTTTGCCGGTGGGGTTTTTGGTCCGGCGATCTTTATCGGATCAGTCCTGGGGGGATTGTTGTGGGCGCTGTTGAGTGCCAGCGGACTGCCATTGTCTGATCAAGGGGTTTACGCGACGATAGGCATGGCAGCGCTGGCATCGGCTTTGTTAGGTGCCCCGATATCAACCGTACTCATCGTGTTTGAACTGACACACGACTACAATATCACTCTGGGCGTCATGGCTGCCGCAGCATTTGCCAGTACTTTCATGCAACTGGGTGAACACAGCTCCTTTTTTCGATGGCAGCTAGCGCGACGCAATGTTAACTTGTCACGTGGGCGTGATATCAGCCTACTGATGACACGGCGAGTTGAAGATTTGATTTCCGACGCTTTTTTGCAAGCCGAGCCTGGAATTACCGCCGGTCAGCTTGAATCAAAACTCGGATTAGAGCGGCGTCGTTTGGTCATGTTTGTTGACGAAGAGGGTGTTTTCCACGGTAGTGTAACCTTGGCGAATCTTATCTCGCATGCTATTGAGCACGGGATGGATTCGACTGCAATGGATGCCGCGTTTGATACAGACTATGCGATAAGCCCGGATGCCAATATTGTAACCGCGGTGCAGATTATGGCTGAGCGTCAGGTTGAGTATGTGCCTGTTGTATCACGAGGACGAGCGTCGACGCCTGAACTTCTGGGGATTGTCGTCAAGAGTGAACTGTTGGCCGAGCACTACGATGTGGTAAAACGCGCACGTGAAGACGAGTTCGGCATAACCTGACTATGAGACGGAGAAGGCTCCACGAGAGAATCCGAAATGAGTAAAACCTGTGTGAGAGAAACGATATGAGCGGACCCGATTACCTGGGCTTTGACACGCTGGCATTGCATGCTGGCCAACAGCCTGATAGTGAAACTGGTGCGCGAGCTGCGCCCATTTACCAAACGACGTCTTTTGTCTTTGATGATGCTGACAAGGCGTCATCGTTGTTTGATATTGCTCGAGCGGGTCATGTGTATTCGCGCATATCCAACCCGACAGTGGCTGTACTTGAAGAGCGCGTTGCTATGCTCGAAGGTGGGATCGGGGCTGTTTGTACAGCAAGTGGTATGGCAGCCATTCATATTGGTATAGCGACGCTTTGCGGCGCAGGTAGTCATATTGTCGCGTCTCGGTCCTTGTATGGTGGTACGCATAACCTGCTCAGTTACACCTTGCCACGTTTTGGTGTCGAAACAACCTTTGTCGATCCGCGCGATCCTGAAGCCTTTGCCAAGGCGATTCGTCCGGAAACCCGTCTGGTCTTCGCTGAGATCGTTGCAAACCCACGTTGCGAAGTGCTGGATCTGCCGAAGGTCGCGAAAATCGCGCATGAACAGGGTGTGCCGGTTCTGGTCGACGCGACCTTGAGCACGCCTTATCTGGTCAATCCATTTACGCTAGGTGCTGATATTGTCATGCACTCCTTGACCAAGTTCATGGGTGGGCATGGTGTTGCGATTGGCGGTGCTCTGATTGATGGTGGGCGTTTTGACTGGAAGGCATCCGGGCGGTTTCCGGAACTCAGTGAGCCTTATGCCGGATTTCATGGAATGAACTTTGTCGAAGAATTTGGCCCTGCTGCCTACATCATGCGAGCGCGCAAGGAAGGCCTGCGTGACTTTGGTTCCTGCCTCTCACCGACCAATGCCTTTCATTTGTTGCAGGGGCTAGAGACTTTGGCGATGCGAATGCAACGTCATGTCGAGAATACGGATGCAGTGGTCGATTTTCTTGATGGTCACGAGGCAATCAATGTTGTGCATCACCCTGCAGTGCAAAGTCATCCTGATCATGCGCTGGCCAAGGAACTCTTGCCCAAAGGCTCTGGTGCGGTGTTCAGTTTTGAGCTTGCTGGTGGACGGGCTGCAGGTAGCGCTTTTATCGAAGGCCTGCAGTTGTTTTCGCATCTTGCTAATGTTGGAGATGCAAAATCATTAGTCATTCATCCGGCGAGTACCACACATTCGCGCATGGATGATGATGATCTGATAGCCGCTGGCATTTCACCGGGACTAGTCAGATTATCCATAGGCCTTGAGGATCCCAAAGATTTGATCAACGACCTTAATCAGGCGTTGCGACGCGCCATGAAAGCCAATGTAACTCAGTCCACTAACAAGCGTGAAAACGTCGCATGAAAGTAATGCTGAACGGTACGTCGATCTTTGTCGGTACTGGTGGTGTCGACTGGGTTGAAGATCAGCCGTGTTTGTTACTGATGCATGGCGCAGGCATGAATCGCACCGTATGGGTGTTGTTAGCGCGTTACTTTGCGCGTCACGGCTATAACCTGATAGTGCCTGATCTTCCCGGGCATGGGGAGTCAGCAGGGACAGCTTTGACAAGTATTGAGGCGCAGGCCGAACATACCTGGGCACTGGTGGATACACTAAAAGCATCCCATGGCTTGCCTGATACCCCATTGAGTGTAGGTGGACATAGTATGGGCGCATTGGCTGCGTTGGAGTTTGTGGGTGGCCGCACCGATGCATTGGCAAGCCTGATACTGTTTGGCGTTGGCTATCCGATGGTAGTTGGACAGCCTTTACTTGATGCAGCTAAAGCCAATAGCCATGATGCTATCGACATGATCTCGATTTACAGCCACACGCTTGCGTCGCAACTCGGGCATAACAAGATCGCTGGTATCAGTGTCATGAATACGGCAATGGCACTACTTGAACAGGCAGCACCTGATGTGTTGTTTACTGATTTGAATGCGTGTAACACCTATCAAGGTGGTGAAAACGCAGCGGCGAGAATTCATGCGGCAGATGTGTCCGTGACCATCATTGCAGGTGATGGAGATCGCATGACACCGAGAAAGACAACGCAAAAGCTCGCATCGATACTGAAAGTAGACGTAGACACGATTGCCGATAGCGGGCACATGATGTTATCTGAACAGCCTGAGTCAACACTCCAGATCGTGCGTCGCGAATTGCTTGCCAGATAAGTCGCCGGCTTGGCAGATCTGACCACTGGAAACCGAAATTGCCCTATTGAGTGACTTCAACCGAGGATTCGAGTGCGGCGAAAATTTCCTTACTGATTTCATCGACCTCGCCGATTCCATTGACCTTGATGTATTTCGGTGCATCTTTGTCACCACTCGCATGCCAGGACTTGTAGTGGTCTTTTAACGGTGCGGTCATTTCCTCGTAAACCTTGAGCCGATGGCGAACAGTTTCTTCTTGATCATCCTCGCGTTGTGTCAGCGCTTCGCCGGTCAAATCGTCCTTGCCTTCCACTTTGGGCGGGTTGTACACCACGTGGTAGCTTCGCCCAGAAGGCTCGTGAGTGCGGCGGCCGCTGACACGCTTGATGATTTCTTCTGGATCGACATCGATTTCGACGACGGCATCCAGGAGTATGTCGGCTTCCATGATCGCATCGGCTTGCGAGAGAGTTCGGGGAAAGCCATCGAGTAGAAAGCCATTCTTGCAATCGGGCTCCTTAATGCGCTCCTTGACGAGACAGGTAATGATGTCATCTGAAACCAGATCGCCTCGCTCAATCACTTTTTTGACTTGATTGCCAAGCGAACTCTCGGTTTTGACAACCGCGCGCAGCATATCCCCAGTGGATATCTGAGGAATGGAGTAGTGTTCAGTGATGAGAGCGGCTTGTGTACCTTTGCCAGCACCGGGACAACCCAACAAGATCAACCGCATCTAAGGCTCCCATTCGGGGAAATTTCATATGAGGCGAGAGAGTAGCGAAATCTGCACCTGTTTGCACGAAAATGCCCGCTGAATGCGATACTTGACTCATGTCTGTAGAACAACTTCGCAAAGATCTCGTCATAAATGCCGACTTGTTCGGCTCAAGTCTGTGTCTGCACACGACTTGGGGCTTGTTTTCGCCGCGTGCCATTGATGAGGGGAGCACCCTGTTGCTTGAGCATCTTGAGGTTCACGATGACGATATAGTGCTGGATCTTGGCTGTGGTTATGGGCCTCTAGGTTTGTCTATCGCCAAACAGGCGAGCCAGGGGCGGGTACATCTTGTAGATAAGGACTTTGTTGCTGTGGATTACTGTCGTGACAATGCGTCACGAAATCAAATCAACAATGCCGAGATTTACCTGAGTAATGGATTCAGCGCTGTACCTGAAGATCTTCCCTTATCACTGGTCGTATCGAATTTGCCTGCCAAGGTAGGCAACGAGTTTTTTCAGATCACTTTTGATGATGCCAAACGCCGAATGCGGCCAGGTTCTCGGATTGTGGTAGTCACGATCAACGGGCTACGGAGTTTCATCAAACGCAGTTTTACGGACGTTTTCGGTAACTGCAAGAAACTCAAGCAGGGCAAGACCTACACGGTGTCTATGGCGGTGCTCGAGGACTGACAGCTGCAGAGCGTTTCGGGAGGTATGGTCAATTGACATGCCTCACAAAAGGTTGCGCCAGTGGGGTGTAGTTGCTTGTCGATCTCGACGCGATCATCAAATACGAAGCAATCACCTTCCCAAAACTCCCCACCCGTACGCTCAAAGTAATTGAGCACACCACCTTCAATCTGGTAGACCTTTTCGAATCCTCGTTGCCGCATCCACGGGGCTGCCTTTTCGCAGCGAATACCGCCCGTGCAGAAGGTCACGACCGGTTTTTCGGTGCTGAGTTTGCCACTCTCAATAGCATCATCCACAGCCCGCTGGAAATCACGAAAATGCTTCAGGTTCAGATCCAGCGCTTGCGGGAACCCGCCTGATTCTATCTCGTAGTCGTTACGTGTATCGAGGAGGACAAAGTCGCGCTGTTCGCGGATCCACTCACGTACCGTTTCGGGGGCGATCGACGGAGCCTCGGGTCTGGCCTTGCGCCTGGCATTCGAGCGAGGGCCATCAAAGGCGATGATCTCATGTCGGATGCGGACCTTGAGCTTGGCAAAGGGGATGGTGTCTGATGTACTTTCCTTGAGCCAAAGCTTGTCGAAGCGACAGTCTTGTGCGAAAAGCTTGCGAACTGCGGCAATTTGATCGGCCGTGCCAGTCAGAGCGATATTGATCCCCTCGTCGGCAAGCAAGATGGTGCCTTTTACCCCGATCGCGCTCAACGCGGCCTGCAGATCAGCTTGTAGAACAGGCAAATGTTCCAGATCGATGAATTGATAGCCAGAGACGTTGATGAATTGCATAGTGACATTTTAAGGTATCGCGCAAGATTGATCGCGTGAAAATCGTTTTGTCACTGGTATTTTCTGCATGCTGGTCTATATTCTTGTCATAACGAGAAATCCACCCACTTGATGGGTAATGGATACACACACATACACTTGGGTGAGAAAATGGGAAAGTGCGGTTTACGGCGGGCTAGCCTCGTCGCTGTGATCTGTGGAATTCCGGCATTGACCATGGCGGATACTACTCGCCTGGACACCTCGCGGGCAGACTTTATGGCGGCTCGTGCAGCGCTTGCTGCCGATGATCTCGACACATTCGATGCAACTATTGCAGAGCTCGAAGACTACGTTCTTTATGATCATCTGCAGATGGAGCGCTTGCTTCATGATTGGCGCATCAGCGAGCCGGGTAAACAGGCCATCACTGACCTCAATGCTTTCGAGCAGTCCTCAAAAAACACCTCACTGACGCGCAGGCTGACACGCCAGCTGCAGCGTCGTCTGGCGAGCACGAATCAATGGTCATTGTTTCTCGGGTTGAAAGAATCGCGGCTCGCAGCAGGGATGCCGTGCACAACTTTGCGCGCGCGCGATGAGCTCGGACAGCTGGAAGGCTTTGATAAGGCCGCAATCGAACTCTGGGTCCAGCCGCAGGAACATGACGAAATATGTGCTGATGTGCTGGTAGAGCTCGAAGAGAACAACACACCTCCGATCCCCGCTATCTGGGAGCGCATCTACCTTTCCATGTCAGAGGGTAAGCCGGCCTATGCCGAAGAAATGCTGAAATATCTTGGCAGTCGTGATCGAAAACCCGTGGTGGCCTGGATAGAAGCTCTGGAGAATCCTCAGGAATTATTGCAAAGCGATGCCTTGAATGAAGACACCGTGTTGAACCGCCGCACCATAGCCAATTTGCATGTGCGCTGGTCCCGGGAAGATACGCCGGCGGCAATGGCACACTGGATGAAGGTGCGTGACAATTACGCGTTTTACGCTGATCGCTATTACGACACGCATCGGGCGATAGCCATGCGAGGGGCCTACCGGCGATTGCCGGGTGCTCCGGATTGGCTGGATGCGATACCGGCAAGAGCTGATGATCTGGAACTCAAAGAATGGCGAATTCGGACCGCGCTGCTTGCAGGTGACTGGGCGAGGGTGATGAAAAATATCGATCGCCTGCCTGCGGAAGAACAAGAGGAAGACCACTGGGCCTACTGGGAAGCGCGCGCGCTGGAAGTGGCGGGAAATCAGGCGCAGGCTGCCGAAATTTATCGAGAGCTGGCTACATTGCAGTCCTATCACGGCTTCTTGTCCGCTGACCGGCTCGGTCAGGCTTATTCAATCAAGGACGAGCCAATTTCCATTGAAGATGATGCATTGTCGATGTTGGCCGATACCGAGGCTCTGCAGCGAGCCCGTGAGTATCATGCGGTTGATTTGCAAGGTGAGAGTCGACGTGAATGGAACAACTGGTTGTTGGACCCAGCGCGAACTCCTCAGGAAATGGCACAAGCTGCTGTTCTCGCGGCACGCTGGGAGCTGCATGATCGCGCTATCTTCAGTGCCGGAAGGGCGGAACAGCGACGTGCGATTTCCTTGCGTTTCCCGGTGTTATATGAATCTGAAGTGGCTGAGGCAGCTGAAGAACATGGCATCGAGCCTGCCTGGATACTCGGCGTCATGCGTCGTGAAAGTGCCTATATCCAGGATGTTCAGTCACCCGCTGGTGCGGTTGGGCTGATGCAGCTGATGCCACGCACAGCGAAGTACGTGGCCGAGCTTCAGGGTGATGATGATTGGAATGGTGACCTTACGGATGCCGGAACCAATATTGGTTTGGGCACTTATTACCTGCGCCATGTACTCGACAAATTTGAGGAGCATCAGGTGCTGGCGACAGCAAGCTATAACGCCGGTCCGCATCGTGTTGGCGCATGGTTACAAGATGAAGTCATGGAAGCGGATCGTTGGATTGACACTATTCCTTTTACTGAAACAAGGCGATATGTCAGGGCGGTATTGGCTTACACCGCGATCTATGAATGGCACCTGACAGGCGAGGCGCAAAGCATTTTGGGTAAGCTCAAACCGATTCCACCTGCGCCCGAAGCGTGAACTAACGGTTCCCGGTTACTGTCAGAACCAGAAATATAGTGCGAGTTAAATATCTCGGAGGACAGTGATCATGAAATTCCCCGTAGTCCGTAGCCCGAACGTGTTCACCTCAGTATTTCTGGTTCTGGTACTGGGCATTGCTGCCGGCTGTGCATCTGGCCCACCAAGTTATCGCCAGAATATTCAATCCGCCATTGCCGGCAGTGGGAACGTTTCAGTACAGATACGCGATGACGGTACCGTTATACTGACAGGCTGGCTGGACGACCGTTTTTCGAAACAATCGGTGCTTCGAGCGGCACGTGATAATGAGTCAGTCACACGGGTGATCGACCGGATTTATTTACGAGATAATTGAAATCGAATTCGAGTCAAGCTGTCGCTTCATTTGCCCTAGAGCAAATCAATCATTGCAAGTGCCCTACAGCGAATCAACCATTGCAAGGCGTCGATAATGAGTTTGGCAGAAACAATTAATGACACATTAGTTGAGCATTTGGCACCGGCGCGACTGGATATCGTGAACGAAAGCCATAAGCACAATGTACCGACCGGATCGGAAAGTCACTTCAAGGTGACGGTTGTCAGCCAGAATTTCGAAGGTATCGGGTTGGTGCCGAGGCATCGTATGGTCAACAAGTTGTTGGCCGAATTGCTCGCGGGTCCTGTACATGCATTGAGTCTGCACACTTACACACTGGCAGAGTGGCAAGATCGTGGTGAACAAGTTCCTGCTTCCCCTCCTTGCCGTGGTGGCTCAAAGCCCGCTGGATAAAATTTATCCTGAGTGCAGAATGCACCAGAATTGAGATTATGGATTCATCATCCATGTCATCCAGTTCGCCAGCTCACCATTGACGTACCGCCATTGTGTGATTTCAATCTTATCGTTGGATTTTTTTGCCTGCATTTGAATTTCTTCCAGATAGGAGCCAGACGTTCCTGTCTGACGAAGTTTTCTGGAGGCATTCAATTGATTTCTGTCAATGAGTTCGAGGCGTTCTATTTCCAACGGAATTGCAATTGAATCAGTGTGTTCATGTCGTTCTCGCGAGTTCGATTCGGTTGCACTGATGACAACTTCATCTGCGCGAGTCGAGACAGCTATTTTTTCGAGATTGAATTCAAGGGTGATCTGTTCTGGTTCGCCATTGACTAGGTGACACTCTGTTCGCGTACCTGTGCCGCTGGAAAAATCTGCATTGGTCAGAATCTCGACCAGTGCTGCAGGAAGTTCCTTGGGCGCAGGGGATATTTTTCTCGACTCGCTGTCCAGTTCAAAGTATTGCTCACCCAAAGCTGTAAATTCCAACGAAGGGTCGCCACAGTTAGCCGCGATTGCGAAGCTTGTATGAGTGAGTAGCGGTACCAGAAGCAGGCTGAGCTTTTTGACGTGTTTCATGCGTTTGCGCTCCAATAGATCATCAGAATCCATGATGCAACCATTGGACCATTGAGGCCTAAATCGCATGGCTTGGCCGAGTTCGACGATTCGAGTATCTGAAGCGGTATTACTTTCGAGAATTTTTCACACTGATAGGTCAGTGATCACCACCGTTGAGTTTTGTGCAAGACGCTGCAATGCCTGTTTGAACATGCTTAGAAACACTCCAAAAAATTCAGCATGGGAATTGCTGCTGTTTGTTGAAGGGTTTGCCAAGGTATCTGTGAGCATTTGATAGATTCGAAGGTTTGTCGAATTGACGAAAGGTCTTGCCATTGGGCCTGCATGGCGCAGGCAATACCAGTCAGAGACTAGCGTGGTCATAGTGCAGGCCGTAATATCATCCTGTTGCAAGCCAGAGCGTTCAATCAGCAAGTCAAACTCGGATTGCAGATCTGGCGACACTTTGTCGTGCAAGGACCCGAAGGAAAGAGCGTCAGATGTTTTTCGTTGCATGAGTAAAAGCACTATGAGATCGGCCGCGTTGGTGTGCTCAATTTCTACTGCGAGATCCTGAGGCCATTCCTTGGCCAGAAAGTGATGTATTGCCCGTGACCGCATTCTCAGGTAAAGGAATTCACCAAATCTTGTGGCGTTCAAAGCGTGGCAATGTGCTTCATTGGATGCGTCAGATTCTGCCCGGTAAGCAGATATCAGTGATGAGTCAAGGGGCATGTCATTGAGCGCGACAGTCTCTACCAAACAACCCTGTGCGCGGGGATGAATCAGTTTGTAAGCCGCAGGGAACGCTGCAATAGAGGGCACGGCGATATCTGTGATTTGCGATTGCTCATACTGTCTTTGAGTCGTCGCGTTAACATGCATATGCCCGCTGAAATGCAACTTGAGCCCGGCCTTGGCCAAGGTGCTTGCAACCTTTTGCTTTGGTGATCGCCTGATGTTCTCGTTGTCACCAAACAGTTGTGCCTCCTGGCCCGCAGGATCATCAAAAGGGTCCATGATTGGGTAATGTGAAAATGCATATACCGTCTTGCCCGAATGACTGGCTCTGGCGTAAACATCTTTAATCCAGTCGATCAAAAACGGTTTGACGTGCAACACGGCATTCCATCCTGCATCCGAGCTATTCAGAAAGGTACTTTTGCGATTGGGATCCGTTCGGCCATTGCGTGGCTCGAATACGTTTGCATCGATCATCAGTAACCAGAGTCCGCTGCTGACTTCAACAAGATACGACGCATCCATCAAGCGATGGACGGTCTTCCCATCGGCAGACCGGGCATCGAACATACGCGATGCGGGTGTGTCGCATTGACCAAAAGGTGTTTCCCAATAACGATACTCGGTTTGTCTGAACAAACCGTATTCGGCCATTGGCATCAAGCTGGCAGGTGTTCCTTCGCAATAGATTTTGCGAGTCAACACGGATGTGTCGGGCTCAGTGGCTGCGATTTCAGGATCGCTGGTAACCAATACGGTGCTATCGGGTGCGGTGACGAATCGTGTTGACTGATGCTTCCCAGCGGGACCATAGAAATCATGGTTCCCCGGTATTGCATAAAACGCCATAGCGTATTCCTGACGATACTGTTTGAGCAGTTCTGCGAGACGTCTCGTGGCTTCAATTTGCCCATCGTCGGTGTAATCACCGAGCAATACGACATGGCGGATGCCACGCTGGCGAATATTGTTCAGTGCGGTTCTGAGGGCTTGCGCACTTTCATTGAATACCCGAGAAGACCGGCGTGTGTCTTTCCAGCTACGCAAAGTGACATGTCGGCCCCCCAGCATCGTGCTGGCGCCATCGTAGTTGCTATCGGGGTCGTGGAAGTGCGCATCGGCGATGACAGCGATGGAGGGTAGGTCGGCCATCACCGTATGTTACAGGCTTGCCTTCGGGCTATGATACGTTCACTTCAAGATATATCAGACTGATGTGACTGTTAAGGAAATCGCCTTTTACTCCCCGCTCAAGCCTGCTGATCACCCGACGCCGTCCGGCGATCGATTGATGGCGCAACAGCTTATTCATTGTCTGGGTGAGTCAGGTTGTTCGGTTGAGATCGCGTCAAGACTACGGGTTTTCATCAAGGAGCCGGATAATCAAGCAGCATTTGCTGAACTTGAACATCAAGCGGAGCTCGAAATGCAGCGTTTGCGTGACCACTGGAAGCTTCATCAGGTGCCTGTCTTGTGGTTCTGTTATCACCCCTATTACAAGTCACCCGATTTGATCGGGCCAAGCCTTTGCAAAGAGTTCGAAATTCCTTACATGACGGCAGAGGCCAGCTATTCACAAAGGCGTGCTACCGGGATATGGGAAGCGACTCAAGAGCGTGTTCTTCAGTCAGTGACAGAAGCCGCCGTCAATATCTGTTTTACCGGTCGGGACAAGGCAGGGCTGCGAGAGTATGTGCCAGAAGCTCAGTTGGCGACACTGCGACCCTTTATCAATATCGATGCATTTTGTGCTGATCCACATCCGCCTGCCGTGCCGGAACTTGTAACGGTTGCGATGATGCGTTCGGGCGACAAGATGAAAAGTTATGAAATGCTTGCATCAGCGTTAAGTCAGTTATTGCATTTGCCGTGGACACTATCAATCGTGGGGGACGGACCGAAACGTGATGTGGTTTACCAGTTATTCTCCGACTTCCCGGCGGATCGGCTCAACTGGCATGGACAATTAAGTCGTGATGAGATTGCTACCGTGTTTTCAAGGTCAAGCCTTTTCGTATGGCCCGGATGCGGGGAGGCCTACGGACTCGCTTACCTTGAAGCGCAGGCAGCGGCATTGCCCGTAGTGGCTTTCGATACCGCGGGTGTTCCCGAGGTTGTTGATTCAGGTTACAGCGGTTATCTGACGCCGGCGGGTGACGCTACCGCTTACGCTGCCGCTGTTGCAAGGCTCGTGATAAATACACAGGAGCGTCTGGACATGTCGGTGAAAGCCCGTCTTCACGTACACAACAAACACAGTCTGGCGATGGCCAGCCGTGCGCTTGAGGGTTTGTTGAATGAAACAATTGCATGACGTTCTGAATGAGCGTGTCGACGCGGGCATTCCCGTGCAATTCTGGTTGCGGGATGATGATGCAGTAGAGCCGACGCCCGAGCTGGATCAGTTGCTTGCACTGGCTGATGCGTTTGCCGTGCCGCTGACATTGGCGTCCATTCCGGCGTTATCAGGCAAGGCTTTGGCTGAGCGACTGATCAGTGAAGAGCGGGTGAGTGTTGCTGTACATGGATGGTCGCATCAGAATCACGCTTCGGCCAACGAAAAGAAGCAGGAGCTGGGATTGCATCGCCCATCTTCGCTTGTCCTTGACGAGCTATCGCGAGGCTTGGCTCATCTTTCTCAATTACATGAAAAGCGTTTTGTCCCTTTGTTAGTGCCGCCCTGGAATCGAATAGACGCTTTGCTCGTGAAGCAGTTGACAGCGATCGGCTTTCACGGCTTGTCGACGTTTGGCAAGCAATCATCGGGTGACATCGCCGTGATGAATTCGCATGTCGATGTCATCGATTGGAAAGGCACACGTGGTGGTCGCACGACATCCGAACTTGAGGCTGAAATCGTTACTCAACTTCAGAGCTCAAGTGAACCCATTGGCCTACTGACTCATCATCTGGTACACGATGACCAGGTCTGGGGATTTCTCGAACAATTGTTCGCTATGACGTCGAACAAGAGCGGCATCAGTTGGATGCGTATTGATGATCTTTTGCCTGAGCTACGGCCAGACCCATGATTTCCACAACAACAACATTCCCTTGTCTTCGGCTTCGGCCTGTTGACACCACTGTTCGACGTCGGCTAATGGGGTTTGTTGTGGCAAAAAACCTGCGACAAAATCTGCATCGGCAAGCGTGACTGTGCCCCCGCGCCCCATCAGGGTAAAAATCAGTGGACCGGTGGTCCACCATGCCGGCGCATTGGGCAATACCGTCATCACATCATTCAATGCATCAAGCAGTCGCGTAAAGACCGGATGATTTGGTGGCGATGCCAATACAGAGTTTGCTAGTAGCAAGCCACCCTTACCGGTATTTCGCGGGATGTCTTCGGCCATTGTTGTCAGGCCGATCAACGGCAGTAGATCGTGAAAGCTCACATCATTGCGTGCCGGATACCAGTCGCAATCGAGATAGATGCCACCGATTTTTTCCATGATCACGTAGCGGGCGACATCAACGGCGCCTGGGAAATCGCCGCGAGAAATCATGTCTCGATACATCGGGTGATTGTCGAGGCCGAGCTCCTGCAAGTCTTCTTCTTGCCATAAGCGATAGTCATAGCCGTGTCTCGCTGCGTGTTTTGCCCAGGCGGCTGTGGCAGGGGGTGGATTCGAGCCAATCCAAATCTGATGGATCGAGTGTGGAACTGGTTCACGATTGACTGTCACCATGTCACGGCGTTCAGCGCCGGTGAATTTCACGAAGGCCTCAAGCAAAGCAGGTGGCGGAACCAGATGGTATTGGTAGCCGGCACGCTGTACGCTGTCGCCTCGCGCCTTGGCCAGCTTCAACAGCGCTGAGTGCAAGCGCCTTGGTACTCCCAGCGATGTGCGATGGCCCAATACCTCGACATCGGCCGCTTGCGCGATAGTCGCCAGGATAGCGTCAGCTTCGTCAAATTGGCCCGAAACACGTAGCCTGGCCGCGGCCTCCAGACGTTCATTCAATCGTTTCTTAGCTGACATGTTTCTTCGGGAATTGCCAAATGTTAAGTACCCGCTCATGTTATCTTGAGCGACTCTTCGTCGCGAGCCTGATAACAGCAATGTACCAGCAGGGTTATGTCTGATCAGTTAAATCCAAAATCAGACTTGCTTCGAATTGAGAATCTTGAAGTGACTTTTCCGATGCCCGGCGGTCGTATCAAGGCAGTCAAAGGGGCCAGCCTGCGTGTTTTGCCGGGCAAGGTGACGGCCTTGGTCGGCGAGTCCGGTTCCGGAAAATCGGTCATCAGCCAGGTAGTCATGGGACTGCAGCCGGAATTTGCCGAAGTCTCGGGAAAGGTGTTGTTTGCCGACCCTCTCGATCCGGGCGCGGTTTGGGACACCGTGCAGCTGCCGCGCGACGGTCGCAAGATCAGATCAATTCGTGGTGGTCGAATCGGCATGATATTTCAGGAGCCGATGACCTCCTTTTCGCCGCTGCATACCATTGGCGATCAGATATCCGAGAATCTGCGCCAACACTCGGTGCTGACACCTGCCGAGCAACGCAAGCGTTGTGAGGAAATGCTGGCGCAGGTCGGATTTGAGCGGCCCGAAAAAGTGTTCGATATGTACTCGTTTGAGTTGTCCGGCGGTATGCGGCAACGCGCCATGATTGCCATGGCCTTGGTCTGCGAGCCGGCCTTGCTGATTGCCGATGAACCCACCACTGCGCTCGATGTAACTATCCAGGCGCAAATTCTGAATTTGCTACGCGATCTTCAATCACGCCTCAAGATGGCTGTCTTGTTGATCACTCACGATCTCGGCGTCGTTGCAAACATGGCTGATGAGGTGTCCGTTATTTATCGTGGCGAAATCATGGAGTCGGGTCCGGTTGACGCCATTTTTCGCACACCGGGTCATCCTTATCTGAAAGGCTTGATGGCGGCGATACCGGATTTTGGCATGCCTCGCGATCAGCGGCTCAAGCCACTGCGTGATATCGAAACCAATGTCGATCATCTGCTGGATAAATTGTCGGCACCTCCGCGGGTAGAAGGGCCAAAGCCCGATGTCATTCTGTCAGTCAAGAATCTCAGTAAAACCTTCTACACCCGAAAACAGGAGTGGAAGGTGCTTGATGCAGACAAACCACGTCCAGTTGTTGATGGTGTGAGCTTTGATATTCGTCGCGGAGAATGTCTGGGGCTAGTGGGTGAAAGTGGCTGCGGCAAGTCAACCCTGTCCAAAATTCTGATGCATGCGATCCAGCCGGATACCGGCAGCGTTACTTTTGATGATGGGAGTGGGCCGGTTGATGTACTTGCTCTGCGTGGTGAGGAGCTTAAGGCGCTGCGGGCAAAGATCCAGATGGTCTTTCAAGATCCTATCTCGTCACTGTCGCCGCGTATGTCGGTCGGCAATATACTCAGGGAGCCGTTCGACATTCATGAGCGTGGCACGCGCGAGCAACGCAATACGGCGACGATGGCCTTGCTTAACGCAGTGGGTCTTGGTGCCAATGCCTTGCAGCGTTATCCTCACAGTTTTTCCGGTGGGCAGCGTCAACGCATCGGTATAGCGCGATCGCTGGCGGTCGCGCCAAGCCTGATCATTTGCGATGAGCCGGTTTCAGCACTGGATGTGTCTGTGCAGGCGCAGGTGTTGAATCTGCTGAAAGATTTGCAGACCGATATGGGTTTGACCTATCTTTTTATTTCGCACAACCTTGCAGTTGTCGACTATATGGCTGAC
Organism: uncultured Granulosicoccaceae bacterium; assembly: GCA_964449565.1. Taxonomy (GTDB): domain Bacteria; phylum Pseudomonadota; class Gammaproteobacteria; order Granulosicoccales; family Granulosicoccaceae; genus Granulosicoccus. The sequence goes on from CAYUZB010000025.1 coordinate 30,628, forward strand.
AGGGTAGCGGTCATGTGGGCGGGCAAGATTGTCGAATTGGCCCCAAGAGAAGTCATCATGAAGGACCCGGTACATCCGTATACCAAATCACTGATGGATGCCGTACCGTTTCCGGATCTTGACCGACCGCTGGATTTCTCCACCGCAGGTGAAATGAGCTCGACCTCGTCGCTACTTTGGGCAGACGCCTTTCGTGGAGACAATGAATCGGATCAGCTGACGACACTTGACTTGGGTGATGATCATTTTGTGTTAGCGCGCAGCAGCGCCGACTTTCAGGAATTACGACAATGACAAGCCGACGTAAATTTCTCGGACTCCTTGCCGGTAGTACGGTAGCTACTTCCTTGCCAGTGGCTGCGGACGAATCAACCTTGGATTCGCCCTTTCTAAAGGAACAGGTTGCTACCGGACAGTTACCGAAACTGTCTAAACGACTGCCGAAAAACCCACGTATCGTGGATGTGCAGGGCATGGGGCGAGAGCCTGGTCAACACGGTGGTACGGTTCGCATTCTGATCGGTCGTCAGAAGGACATCCGTTACGTACCCATAAACAGCTACTCGCGGCTTGTCGGTTATGACCAGCAATTGCAATTGCAGCCCGATATCCTCAAATCCTTTACTGTCGAAGAAGGGCGAATCTTTACCTTTGAACTACGTGACGGGCATCGTTGGTCGGACGGTAGTGCGTTCACCGCTGATGATTTCCGCTACTTTTGGGAAGATGTCATTCTGAATCGGGACTACCTCAGGGCTGGTGCGCCAGTCAATTTGAAAGTTGACGACGAGGTGGCGACGTTCGAGGTACTGGATCCACTGACTGTTCGCTATTCCTGGAGTAAGCCCAATCCGCAGTTTTTGAGCAGGCTTGCAGCACCCATTCCACAAACCTTGATGTTGCCTGCAGCTTATATGCGGCAGTTTCACGCACGCTATCAAACGGCGGAAAAACTTGACGAGTACATAGAGAAATACCGCGTTGACGACTGGGTGGGTCTGCATCGACATTTGTCTCGGCAGAACCGCCCTGAAAATCCAGACTTGCCAACGCTGGAAGCCTGGCGTCCGACAACCCAGCCACCGTCGGAGCAATTCATCTTTGAACGCAACCCTTATTTTCATCGAGTCGATGAAAATGGAAAGCAATTGCCCTATGTCGACAAAATCCAGCTCGGTGTGAGTTCATCGGAAATCATTGCGGCAAAAACGGCGACCGGTGAGAGCGATTTGCAAGGCGTTGGTCTCGGGCTTCCGGATTTCACTTTGATCAAGGAAGGTGAGAATCGTTTCCCGATCAAGGTGAGCTTGTGGCGCAAAACACAGGGTTCGAGTGTCGCGCTCTATCCTAATCTGACTTGCAACGACGAAGTCTGGCGAGCGCTGTTTCAGGATGTGCGGGTACGACGTGCCATGTCACTTGCCATCAATCGCCGGGAGATAAATCAGGTGTTGTATTACGGGCTGGCGCATGAGAGTGCTGACACCGTATTACCCGACAGCCCTCTATACAAGCCGGAGTACTCGTCGGCCTGGACGGAGTATGACCCAGAGCAGGCGAATCGCTTACTTGATGAGGTCGGCCTGACGAAACGCGACGCAAGTGGCACACGGATTTTGTCCGATGGCAGGCGGGCGGACATAACGATTGAATCAGCAGGTGAAAGCACCTTGGAAACAGACGTGCTGGAATTGATTACTGATCATTTCAGAGAGATCGGTATTGCGCTGTTCGTCCGAGCATCGCAGCGTGATATTTTTCGTAGTCGGACGATGGCGGGTAATGTGACGATGTCTGTCTGGCAAGGGCTTGATAATGGATTGGCCTCCGCTGATATGCCGCCCTTTCAACTTGCGCCGACGAGTAATGATCAGCTGCAGTGGCCGATATGGGGTCTGCACCACATGTCGGGGAAAACACAGGGCCAACCCTGTGACTTGCCAGTAGTGATGGAGTTGCAAGCTCTGCTTGGGCAATGGATGAACTCCGTGAGCACGGAGCAACGCCGCGAAATATGGGGGCAGATGCTCGCCTTGTATTCCGATCAGGTTTTCTCCATCGGCACTGTCAACGGCGGGCTTCAGCCGCTTGTGCGGTCTTCACGCTTGCGAAATATTCCTGAAAGCGGTTTGTATGGATTTTCACCGACCAGTTATCTCGGTGTCCACATGCCCGATACTTTTTGGTACGAGAAGACGTAACGATGCCGAGTTACATCATGTGGCGGATCATTACGATGATCCCGACATTGTTGATCATTTCCGCCCTGGTATTCACGATCATCGAGTTGCCTCCCGGTGATTATTTCGAGAGCTATGTGGCAGAGCTTCGCGCCATGGGTGAGTCCGCTGACCTGGCTGAAATCGAAGAACTCAAGGAGCGTTATGGGTTTGATCAACCAATGATAGTTCGCTATTTTCATTGGGTGACCGGCATGCTCGTTGGTGACTTCGGTTATTCGTTCGAGTTCAGGCTTCCGGTAAACGAAGTCGTAGGCGACCGGCTTTGGTTAACCATCATGGTGTCTGTTGTAACCATCGCTTTTACCTGGTTGATTGCCTTTCCAATCGGTATTTACTCCGCCACTCATCAATATAGTTGGGGCGACTATGGGCTGACCTTCGTCGGCATGATCGGTATCGCTGTGCCTAATTTCATTCTCGCCCTTGTAATGATGTATCTGGCCAACATCTGGTTTGGTACCTCCATCGGACATCTGATGGATCAGCAGTATTTCAACCAGCCGATGTCCTGGGATAAATTTAAATCGATACTCGAACACTTGTGGATACCGGTGTTGATTATCGGTACCGCAGGCACGGCGGCAATGATTCGACGTCTACGTGCAAACCTGCTTGATGAATTGCGCAAACAGTATGTAGTTACTGCGCGGTCGAAAGGTCTGAAGCCGATGAAGGTGTTGACCAAGTACCCGTTGCGGATGGCTTTGAATTTTTTCATCTCTGATATCGGATCCATCTTGCCAGCGATTATCTCTGGTGCTGAAGTTACCGCGATCGTGTTGTCGCTTGAAACAACGGGCCCGATGTTGATCAAGGCTCTGCAAAGTCAGGATATGATCAGCTGCAGTGGCCGATATGGGGTCTGCACCACATGTCGGGGAAAACACAGGGCCAACCCTGTGACTTGCCAGTAGTGATGGAGTTGCAAGCTCTGCTTGGGCAATGGATGAACTCCGTGAGCACGGAGCAACGCCGCGAAATATGGGGGCAGATGCTCGCCTTGTATTCCGATCAGGTTTTCTCCATCGGCACTGTCAACGGCGGGCTTCAGCCGCTTGTGCGGTCTTCACGCTTGCGAAATATTCCTGAAAGCGGTTTGTATGGATTTTCACCGACCAGTTATCTCGGTGTCCACATGCCCGATACTTTTTGGTACGAGAAGACGTAACGATGCCGAGTTACATCATGTGGCGGATCATTACGATGATCCCGACATTGTTGATCATTTCCGCCCTGGTATTCACGATCATCGAGTTGCCTCCCGGTGATTATTTCGAGAGCTATGTGGCAGAGCTTCGCGCCATGGGTGAGTCCGCTGACCTGGCTGAAATCGAAGAACTCAAGGAGCGTTATGGGTTTGATCAACCAATGATAGTTCGCTATTTTCATTGGGTGACCGGCATGCTCGTTGGTGACTTCGGTTATTCGTTCGAGTTCAGGCTTCCGGTAAACGAAGTCGTAGGCGACCGGCTTTGGTTAACCATCATGGTGTCTGTTGTAACCATCGCTTTTACCTGGTTGATTGCCTTTCCAATCGGTATTTACTCCGCCACTCATCAATATAGTTGGGGCGACTATGGGCTGACCTTCGTCGGCATGATCGGTATCGCTGTGCCTAATTTCATTCTCGCCCTTGTAATGATGTATCTGGCCAACATCTGGTTTGGTACCTCCATCGGACATCTGATGGATCAGCAGTATTTCAACCAGCCGATGTCCTGGGATAAATTTAAATCGATACTCGAACACTTGTGGATACCGGTGTTGATTATCGGTACCGCAGGCACGGCGGCAATGATTCGACGTCTACGTGCAAACCTGCTTGATGAATTGCGCAAACAGTATGTAGTTACTGCGCGGTCGAAAGGTCTGAAGCCGATGAAGGTGTTGACCAAGTACCCGTTGCGGATGGCTTTGAATTTTTTCATCTCTGATATCGGATCCATCTTGCCAGCGATTATCTCTGGTGCTGAAGTTACCGCGATCGTGTTGTCGCTTGAAACAACGGGCCCGATGTTGATCAAGGCTCTGCAAAGTCAGGATATGTATCTGGCCGGGTCCTTTCTGATGTTTCTGGCCTTCCTGACAGTCGTTGGTGTGCTGGTGTCGGATATTGCATTGGCATTGCTGGATCCGCGCATCCGCTTTGGCGCGGGGCGACATAAATGAAGTCGCCATTGCCAGAATCAGGTGCTCCACTCAAACACTATGTGTCCGAGGCGCCTTATGATCCTCAGGCCGCTGAGGTTGCAGACGGTCATGAGGGGCCGCTTGCCCATGCCTCGCAGATGCGTCTCATGTGGTGGTATTTCCGTCAGCACAAAGTGGCCTTGGTATCCGGCATATTTCTTATACTGATCTATCTCTCGATTCTTATCAGTGAGATTCTCGCGCCGTATAACCTGCATACCCGTCATACCGAGTTCATCTACGCACCTCCAGCCTCAGTGCATATATTTCGTGACGGCAAACTGGTTCGTCCTTACACTTACGGTCAAGTCATGACGCTTGACTTGACAACGCTTCGGCGTAATTACTCTGATAACAAAGATGATGTTCAACCGATAAGATTCTTTTGTCGCGGTGATTCTTATAAGTTCTGGAATCTAATTGAAACGGACGTTCATGCGATATGCCCGGCTCAAGGAGGGCATCTGTTTTTGCTCGGTACGGATCGTCTTGGGCGTGATGTGTTATCGCGCATCATTTATGGCGCCAGAATATCGCTGACTATCGGCATTCTGGGTGTAATGCTGAGCTTCGTGCTGGGTATTGTTATCGGTGGTATTGCCGGCTATCGCGGAGGTGTCTTCGATATGCTGGTGCAGCGAATGACAGAGGTGTTGCAGTCAATTCCAAGCATTCCATTGTGGATGGCATTAGCCACCATCATTCCGTTAACCTGGAGCCCCATTCTGGTCTATGTGGGTATCACTGTCATTCTCAGTCTGCTTGACTGGACAGGGCTTGCACGTGCAGTGCGCTCAAAGTTGCTGTCGCTGCGTGAAGAAGACTATGTGCTCGCCGCGCAACTGCTGGGTGCCAAAAGCGGGCGTATCATTGGTCGTCATCTTGTTCCTGGATTCATGTCGCATTTGATTGCCAGCGCGACCTTGACCGTGCCAGGCATGATTCTCGGTGAGACGGCATTGAGTTTTCTTGGCATCGGTTTGCGGCCACCACTTACCAGTTGGGGGATTCTGCTGACAGAGGCCAGGAGTATCAATATCATCGCCTTGTATCCGTGGCTGCTTTACCCGGTAGTTCCTGTCATCCTGGTTATTCTGGCTTTCAATTTCCTTGGCGATGGCTTGCGCGATGCGGCAGATCCATACAAGTAGTGCTATACCACTTCCTATAAAGAGCGGGGATACACCATGAGCCAGCTTGATGGTGCTCGGATACTCATGTATAGCCATGATACGTTTGGTCTCGGACATTTGCGCCGTTGCCGAACCATCGCGCATTCGCTGGTAGAGAATTACAGTGGGTTGAGCGTACTAATCATTTCAGGTTCTGCAATAGCCGGCGCCTTTGATTTCCGAGCTCGCGTTGACTTTGTCAAGATACCCAGTGTCATCAAGCTGCGTAATGGCGAATACACATCTCTGGACAAGCATATCGACCTTAGCGAAACGATTCGTATGAGAGAGTCGATCATTCGACATACGGCTGAATCCTTCAGGCCTGATATCTTCATTGTCGACAAGGAGCCGATGGGTTTACAGGGTGAGATTACCGATACTCTGGCTTATCTGAAATCGATTGGCACCACGCTTGTGCTTGGTTTACGTGATGTCATGGACTCACCACATCTGTTGGCGGCCGAATGGAAACGCAAAGCGCTGGTACCCAAGATCGATAAGACCTATGACCACATCTGGATCTACGGCCCAGAGAATTTTTACAACCCGATGATTGGTATCGACATTACACCGGCAATGCGTAAGCGAATGAGCTTTGTCGGTTTTCTCAAGCGCCAGGCTTTGCATGAGGATTTGTCGGCGCATAAACAGGAAGGTGATTATATTCTGGTCACGACCGGTGGTGGTGGCGATGGTGTTGCCTTGATCCAGGATGTGTTGGGCGCCTATGAGGGTGATTCGACATTGCAGCACAAGGCGTTTATTGTGCTGGGCCCTTACATGCCCGGTAAAGAACGTGGTGAGTTGCTGGCCAGGGGTGAAGCGTTGGCGAATGTAGAAGTCATCGATTTCGATTCCCGCATGGAGGAGTTGATCTCAAGTGCTCGCGCGGTTGTGTCAATGGGCGGGTACAACACCTTCTGTGAAATCCTGTCGTTCGACAAGCCGGCGCTTATCGTCCCTCGTACTGTTCCGCGCGAAGAGCAATTGCTACGCACGCAGAGGGCATCACAACTTGGTATGGTCGATATGCTGTTGCCAGAGGATGCCAGCGACCCGATGAAAATGAGTGCGGCACTTAAAGCGCTTCCAAATACGCCCAAACCGTCACAACGCGCGACAAAGTTTGAACTCAACGGTCTTGAAAATGTATCGGAACTTGTTAGTAAACTGTATAGCGAAAGAGTAAAAAAAAAACTTGGACGTCGAGCAGAGACCGTGCAATCAGTTTGACTGGCAGTCAGGAATTAGCTCCCGGAACGGCT
>CAYUZB010000026.1:0-17435 GCA_964449565.1 uncultured Granulosicoccaceae bacterium
AAGGTGAATTGAAACGTACGGGTTGGGATCCGTTGTTTACCATCAACCATACGCTGGCGATGCTGCGTGACAACATCAAGCGACTGACGCGTCGCACATGGTGTACGACAAAGCGGCAGGATGCCCTGGAGGACGTTATCGCCATCTATGTTCACTTCCACAATAGTCGACTTATTACCTGAATCGACTACCCCGCGGGCGAACAAATCTGCGTATCAATACTATCGGCTGACAATTGATACCCTAACAACAGGGAAGTGAGCCAGTTAGGATAGCGTGATATGTGTCACGAAACTTGCATTGAAAGCGGACTGGCCCGTATACCCGCAGTTTGACGCCTGCAGGCATGGGTCGAGCAACATCGAGACATATTATGCGCATTCGGCTCAGCGCACTTTGCATGTTATTTTTCCTTGCTTCCTGCGATAGCGATACGCTTGAAGGCCGGGCTCTGGAAAATGCTCCCGCGCCCAGCGGTAGTACCAGTTTCGCTGACGGTAGCAACAATTTGCCAGCGCCGACCACAGGTCGACGTGCCATCTACGTTGACTCCCGTTTGTTAAGTACCAATGCAAATGCCAGCGAGGCAGATCTCGTGTTGACTTATCGTATTGATTCGAACGCGGCCGAATCTGTCGGTCACGCAACTCGTGTTCGTGTTGAACTTAATGATGCCAGCGGCGCTACAACTTTGCTGACACGTGAAGCTGTCGCGGATGACACCCTGAGCGGCGAAGTGGAAGTGACTGTTCCGGTGACCGGTACACCGAGTACGATCACGATTGGGCTGGAAGGTTTAAGTGGCAGTATCATCGATGATTTACCGGCCTTCTCGGTATTGTCTTTACCCACAGTGTTGCGCAGGCAGTCAACCGATCTAGCCGATGTTGAAGAGCTTAAGGTCACCGTCGTTCCCGACAGCTACAGTTCAGCACTCGAAAACAATAGACGTGTGCATCGCTTTGCTGTTGAAGTTGAGGGCAAGCTCGGCACTTCAGCCGATAACCCCTACCATTCGATCAGTGGTCTGGAAGATAATGTCACCCGTCATTTCCGGATTGAAGAGGGTGGGCTGCTAGATGTTGAATCGCCGGTCACGGTTGACTACTCGCGTCTTAATACCGTGGTGTATCTGGTGCTGGATGTGTCCAGTAGTATCGTCCACAGCGGTGCGGCGCATGATCTTCTTGACTCGGTAGCTCGTTCCATCATTGCGCTCGCGGAGGGAGCCGAATTTGATATCCGCGTCTTTGCCGGTGATGTCTATCAACTTGGTTCTTTGCGCGAGATAAATTTTGACGACCTGACTGAATCAGCGACGGCGTTTTATTACGCGCTGGACACGACCCTGGATGATATTGATAGTCGAGGTTTATCGAACCAGAATTCGGTTCTGATTTCCTTCACAGATGGCAGGGACTTTTCGAGTCTCAACTATTTTCCGGCGTTTCGTAGTCAGGCACAAATGCAGGAATATATCGAACAGCGCCTGCGTAACGTCAAACAAGCTCAGGATCAATTTTACGGGCAGCAACTCGATACTTATTTTGTCAGTCTGGGAAGTAATGTCGATAGCGAAGCGTTACAAAAACTGGCGACAGAAAGTGGCGGACTCTACCTGCCAACCTTTGAAAACAGTGCGATAGAAAACGCGTTTGCTGGGGTCACCAATAATATTCGGGGGGTGTATTATCTCGAATACAGCTCTCAACGCACATCGATCTCAGAAGATCTGGAACTTACCGTGACAATCGGGGATCATAGTGATGTTGTTTTCATTGATGTGCCAGACAATGAGCCGGGCGTACCGGGTGCGCAGTAATCGGCTCAAAGTAATCGATTATGACTCCATTAACGTTGCATGAGGTATTGTAGATCTGTGGGTCTATGTCACTAAGTCACTAACAGACATATTTGATACACACGATAACACTCATTCACCATGAAACCATCAACCCGCGAAGTCAAGCTTGATGATCTGATCGCCTGTTCGGCTTGCGACTGGCTGCACTACCGTGCGACGCTGGCGCCCGGCGAAACTTCATGTTGTGAGCGTTGTGGGAATGTCATGCAGACGCGTAAGTTGTTTACGGTTGATCGGTCTCTGGCCGCGTCACTTGCGGGAACTGTGCTGTTGATCATCAGTCTATGCATGCCATTTCTGAGTCTGAGTCGAGCGGGTATAGAGAGTCATATATCAGTACTGGACACCGTTCGGTCGCTATGGTCTGGCAATATGCTCGGCCTTGGTGTGGTGACGTTGGCTTTCATTATCGTTTTACCATTAGCCCGGTTTGTATTACTCATTTATGTCCTGTGGCGAATTCGTTTCAAGCGTCCAGTGAGGCGTTCAATGCGGACCGCCTTTCGCTGGTCGATATTGATTGAACCTTGGGCCATGGCGGAGATATTCATGATGGGTGTTGTGGTGTCTCTGGTCAAAATAAGTACGTTGGCGAATCTTCAGCTCGGGCTCGCATTCTGGACCTTGCTGGCACTAATCGGGGTGCTGGTATATATCAATATGGTGCTTTGTCGGGATACAGTGTGGGCGCATCTTCATCAAACGGCCTGAGTGCCAGGGCCGCTGGACTGATAAGATGCCGTGCCTGTGGCGCACTGCACAAAATCGACACTGTTGATCACTGTCGCCGTTGTGGTGCTTCTGTTACTGTTAAACGGTCGCTCAGCCTGCAGCGGGTTTGGGCATTTCTCATTGTCGGGGTTTTAAGTTACATACCAGCCAATATCCATCCGATCACGACGACACAGTCACTGACAGGTTCACGTACCGACACTATTGTAAGCGGCATTATAGCGCTGTATGACAGCGGTTCGGTTTTTGTCGCGGGCGTCATATTCGTGGCCAGTATCTGTATTCCGGTCATGAAATTTCTAGTGATCGGAGGGTTGGCACTGACTCTGCATTTTAACTGGCCTATGTCTATTCACACGCGTCACAGACTGCATGCCCTGACTGAATTTATCGGCCGTTGGTCGATGATTGATGTTTTTGTGGTCGCCGTACTCGCTGCATTGATTCAACTCGGTTCCATTCTCACAATAACGCCAGGTATTGGCATTGGCTCGTTTGCGGTGTCTGTCATATTCACCATGTTTGCTGCCAGTTCGCTCGACTCGCGGCTCTTTTGGGGGCATGGCTGACATGGCAACGCGTGAACCTAAAAAGGCGCGTATCGTGAAGTCGCGAAATATTCCGTCGCGACTATCGCTCGCCTGGTTGTTGCCGATATTGGCCATTGTTTGCTCGGGGTGGGTCCTTTGGAAGGCATACTCCGAGCGCGGCCCACTGGTTCGCATTCAGTTTGATAACGCTGGCGGTGTCAAAGCTGGCGAAACACGCATTCGTCGCAACGATGTCGATGTTGGCACTGTAGAGGCAGTTCGGCTAAGCGAGGATCTGGATTCGGTCATTGTTGAAGCTCGGCTTGACCCGCAAGTATCTCGTTACCTTGACGACAATACACGCTTCTGGATAGTTAATGCGGAGATCAATACAACCGAGATATCTGGTCTGAGCACTTTGCTGTCCGGGTCGTATATTGAAGTTGACTGGGATGACAATCTCGGTGAACGCCAGAGTGATTTCATGGGTTTGTCAGAACCTCCATTGACCAAACGTGGCACACCTGGTTTGCGCTTGTCCTTGACTGCCGAAGAATCCGGTTACATCAACGTTGGTTCGCCTGTGCTCTATCGCCAGATTGATGTGGGGCGGGTCGAGCGACGACGATTGTCACCCGATGCCAAGAACGTCTTGTTCGATATTTTTATCGAAGCGCCGTATCACGAATTTGTTTTTCCGGCGACGCGCTTTTTTTCGGTGTCTGGTATCGAAAGCGATATCGGTGTGGACGGTGCCTACGTTCGTGTGGAATCGGTCGTTGCGTTTCTAATCGGTGGTATTGCCTTTGAGAACCCGGAGGATGTGGGTGGTATGACACCGGTAGCTGCGAATGAAAAACAGTTCAGGGTATTTGACAATCGTGCTGCGGCACAGGACAGTCTGTTCGATGGCGAGGATGATCAACGCTTTCGTTACCTTGCTGAGTTCAAAGGCAGTGTGAAAGGGCTCAGACCTGATGCGATCATTGAATACAATGGCTTGCGAGTAGGGCGAGTTATTGAAGTCAACGCCAGATTGCCGAGGAATCCTGGTGCCGAATCCACCGCTATTGCTACCCTGCAGTTTCAGCCGCGTCGCCTAGGCATGCTGGACGTCACGCCTGAAAGACTTCATGAGACGCTGGAAAGATTTATTGAAAATGGCTTAAGAGTCCAACTCGCCAGCGGTAATCTGCTGACGGGCTCATTGATCGTAAAACTGGTTGATGTGCCTGAAGCCGTGGCGGCAGAAATTGATACTACCAGCGAGCCGTATCCGACATTGCCGACGATTGATTCAGATATCGACGGTGTGACAGCCGATGTCGAAACTCTGGTCAAGAATTTGTCCGAGCTGCCGCTATCCAGTTTGGTTAACGCTGCAACTGGTCTGCTTAGCGACACACGTGGGTTGATTAATAGTCCTGATGTGGCTGGTATACCTGCACAAATTTCCACATCACTCGAATCAATCAGCCGAGCGGTATCCAGAATGGAACAAGCGAGTGAAGATCTACCGACTATGTTGGCCGCGTTGACCTCGGCGTCACAAAATGCCAATGATGTACTTGAGGGTATGACACCAGATTCTGAAATTTATATCGAACTTGCGGCTACTGTCCGAGAGCTCAAGCTGGCTGCGAAATCCATCGCCGCCTTTGCTGCACTACTGGAAGAGAACCCCAATGCAGTTTTCACCGGTCGCTAGAGAACGTCACTCGTCGCCGCTTGCGGTACTGTGCGTGATGCTCTTGAGCGTTGTGCTGACGGCATGCTTTAGCGGTCCTCCGCCAAAGCTCTATTTGCTTGAACCACTGGCCGAAGATCCACTTGCTGCGGTACCACTGGAAATCTCAGCGTTGGGACTCGCTGTCGTCAGCCTTCCGGGTTATATCAAGGATGAACGAGTTGCCAGTCGCAACAATACTGGTGTCGTGTCATTAAACGATAATCATCGCTGGGCAGAATCACCCGATGAGGCGATAACTCGCGTATTGGCCGATCGTCTGCGATTTCACGCCGGCTCCAATGTACTGATTGAGCCCTGGCCACGCGGTTATGATCCAATGGTTCGGATCGAAGTTACGTTTGACCGTTTATTACGCGAACCGTTGGGCGGGGTAGACATGGCCGGGCATATTCAGTTGATATCCGGAGATGGACGCTCGCTGATTGACATATTGCCGTTCCAGTTCGTGTATTACGGACGGGGTACGGAATTCCCGCAGTACTTCGCCGCCACATCATTGGCCGTCAATGACATTGCGCGTATGGTGGCTGAGGCTTTGTTCACGGAGCAGAGCTGAGTAAAACCCTTCAAGCACCGGTCAGACGGCTGATTGCGACTCGATCCTGCTCGACAAGCTTGCGATCCTGAAGCGCTGAGCGCAATCCTGAATCACTCTTGATCAGTTTAAATTGCTCTGACAGACGTTGAACTTCGGTATCCAGTGACGCAGCATGCTGCTCAAATGCAGTCTGTTCTGCGGTTGAATCTTCCCGCTGATATCGATCAAGCAGCATTCGTTCAAATCCGCTATTAAATCGGGCTTGTCTGAATTTCCATTGTTCCCGTTTAAGCTGGCGTTCAAGCAATCGGATTAATTGCTCATGACTGTCGGCAAGTATTCCCTTAGGTAAATCGCCGATATGTTCGATATACAGAGACAGTAGACTGTCGATGTCATTGTTCTCACGTGCTATCAGACATTCGCTCATTAGTGCGTGCTTTTCGGCTTTGCGTTGTTCATTCTGCTCTCGGTCAGGATGTAGAGCACGGGCCAATGGCCGGAAAAGTTGATCGACTGTCAGTACATCACCAAAAACTATCTCCGCTGTACTGCTGGCGTGCTCTGATGCGTTTGAGAAACCATCGTCGCTGTAGTCTTGGTGATTATCGTCGGTTTGATCGTGTGGTTCAGAGCGCTCACTATGTTCGAATCTATCACCCGCTTTTTGAGCGTTTGATTGTTTGCGATCTCCGTGACGTTGATGAGATGGCGACTCATAGCTCGAGCTGAAGTTGAAGACTATATCATCGTCGTCCAGTTCGTCATCTGGATCAAGCTTCGATGTGTCACGATGACTTTCGATGCCACTGTTGTATTTTCCAGGTTGACCTTTATCTGAATACACAAACCGAAGCCAGCGTTGTTGCAGATCGTTTGTGCTGCTTTGCTCAGCGAATGGGTGATGCGTGAGTGATTCCAGATTATCGACAATCCACAAATGCAGAATTGCTGCCTGACTTTTATCGAGCAGTGTATGCTCGGCATGCTCGATAAGCGCTTCGGTGAGTAATTGAACTTCATGCGTCAGCTTTGTTTCGCGCGGGCGAATCTGGACGTTGAAATTCGTCATGATGCGATCCACGCCAGATTGCCAGTCCTGGAATTCGCTGCGAGTTTTTCGTATCGCTTCCCACAGACGTAAATAGCGTGCACGCGATCGGCCGCTACTTGTTGAGGCATTCGCGGAGAGGGTCAGTTTGCTTGCTCTACGCGATGACGGGTTGTCCGGCTTCATGGTTCTGATGTTTGGAACTGAATATTGCTCGACGTCACCATATCAGACATCTGTCATGACGATGTAGTAGTGCCGACAACTTGTACCGTTTCTGTCTGTGACCAATAGTAAAGCCGTCAATGATGAACTTGACCTGTGCCGGGTGTCATTAATCAGTCGTTAGTGTGGCGTGTAACATGTCCATCGTCTCATGTGTCGTTTCATCGTGAATTCAGTTTGACTGCCTACTATCCTCCTGAGCAATCAAATGAGTCGATGTTGTTGGTATGGCTGTATCGTTGTCACATACCGAAAAAATGTTTTGCGACCGAGTTGCCATGACGCGTCTGGTTGCCGTGTTGTGCATGATCTATGTTCATGTGCCAGATGGTCAGTCCGAACGAGTTCTGCACGCCATGTCATGGTCGGACGTAACCAGTCTTATACAAGGACTGTTAATTGAGGGGCCTGGCAGGGCAGGTGCCAGTTTGCTGAGCATTGTTTCCGGGTATCTGACAGCCAAGATACTGTTAGGGAATTGCTATTCCATCGGCACGTTGTACAAACGACGGTTTAGATCGATTCTGGTTCCCATGTTTATCTGGAGTCTGGCAAGCTATACCGTTTACAGTATTGCTTCGGTTTGGCGAGTGACGTTCATTGATGATGCATCGACCTTGTTGGAGCATCTCAATATCCTTTTTTTCCTGACTGATATTCCTCACGGTGCAACGATGCATCTCGCGTTCTTGCGCGATCTTTTTGTGTGTATTCTTCTGTCGCCGCTATTAATCATGGGTCTGCGTAGATCTCCCATACTTTTGCTCACGTTGTTGGCCTGCTTGTATCTCGGCTTGCATCAGCATCAAGGCCTCATCGTGCTACGGCCACTGGTTTTATTTGCCTTTTCAATCGGCCTGTATCTGGCGCTGCATAATGTTCCACTCGACGCTGCCGATCATCATTGGCGCTTGTGGGTCGGATTAACAGTATTGCTGACATTGCTTGTCATGATGAGCAATGGCAATCAATTGACGTCAGTTGAAACAGCATTGGCAAATGTTGGTGTTGATCTTCGCGAGACGATTCTCTACCCACTGTGCAGGCTGTTTGGCTCGCTCGCAATCTGGACGTTAGTACCTATTTTATTTCGCGCGAGGAGCTTTAAATGGGCTCATCGCCTCGCACCTTATGTATTTACGACCTTCTGCAGTCATCAACTTCTACTTAACTGTGTTTACGAGGTGATGTGGGTGCCTTTTTTCGGCATGTCCGCCGACGGTGCTTATCTCGTTTGGTTCGTCATGGCGCCCATTCTGTCTTTGTTGATGGGAATTGTCGCGGTGCACGTCGCGTCTGCTGTCACGGCGGACTTGGGCATGATGATTACCGGTGGCCGAAAGCCTTCACTGCGGTTAGACAAACCGCTGTCGAACGTCGTAGCTCGTGTGCAGAATTTCCTGTCGATGGCATCGAGAATGAATCGTCGAGCACTCCGATATCTGTGGGGCCGATTTCAAGAGCGTTACCAAACGCCTGATCGCTTCAAGCGTTTGCGTCTTCGAGGGTAATACTGATTTGTCCCATGGTGCCAAAGTCGGCGAAGAGCTCATCACCGATAGACACAGGGATAACACCGGTACACGTGCCGCAGAAAACAAACTCACCGGCTTTCAGGCCGCGTTTTGCGAATGCGGGTTGATTTAAAAGCCAGGCAAACATCTTCAGCGGGTTGCCGCCGATTGACATGCCACTATTTCCAACGGCCTTTTGTTCACCGTTGATCGTGAGAGAGGCTTCATGCTTATCGAGATCGAGCGACTGCCAATCCGTGATTGGTGTGCCGAGAATTGTCGCAACATTTCCCGCCCCATCAGCGATTACCTTGCGTCCGTTTCGAGGCCAGGCATCATCGAAACGTGAACCGACTATTTCGAATCCCGGAGCGACCCAGGCGGTGGCGTCCCTGACATCATCGATACTAATCTCGCTAGAGCCACGTTTGATGTCTCGGCCCAGACCCACGACAAATTCTGTTTCGACGCTCGTGGGTTGGCTATCGAAAACGGATATTCGTTCGCCTTGATCACGATGATAGGCCTTGAAAATTTCACCGTGGAAAGGTGTGTCCAGATTCAGCGTTTCCATGGCGGCATCGACAGTTGCACCGATCTTGAAGCCGATTGGCGCTTGCTCTTCACAGGCATTTACCGCGGCCTGCAGCGCGTAGGCCTCGTCAATGGTTTTGATGTCAGGCAGGGAATTGCAACGGCCACCTTGTTTGCGGGCCGCTACCAGCTCGGCAGCCAGAGAGTCTTTATTCATGGAATTGGTATCGTGGAGGAAATACTTGGGATGATGCCAGCTTACTCCAGTGCTGGAAACAGCGCCCGAGTATTGAATGGCGCGGCAACAGGCACTACTCTGTGTGTACGGAATGACCCTTGGCATCGAGACCAGTCCCATCATATTCAGTGGCCCCAATAGTGAGATGCGCAATACGGCTCTTGTCGCCGGTGGCCTGTCCCTGCTTTTTGTCCTCGCCTTTGCATGGTGGTTTGCGCCGTCATGGCCGTGGCTTACTGGCTACTTTGTATGGGCTGTGCTGGCGGCTTTGTCAGTTCCTGTGTTTTACCGACTGGGCGGTTATACCCGCGCAGACGAAATTGAATGGCTTGAAAAGCGCGAAGAAAAAGAACATTTCGAGATGCAGGCCGAACTTGTCCGAGCGCGCTCCCGGCTTGACAAGCTTGCCGTCCCGGAAGGCGTGCGGCAGGTGGATGTGCTGCGTCAGTTGCTGGACGATTACCATGCGGTTGTCGAGACGCGCTTTCGTGGCAAGGCCAAGAGCCCGCTAGCCTATCTGTCAGCGGCCAGGCGAGTGCAGCAACAGGTCATTCATAATCTGAATGACGTCATAGCCACAAAGCACAGTCTTTCGTCCATTTCACGTCATGACAATACCAAGACACCATTTGAGGAATCTGAAAAACAGTATGATCAGGGGCGGCATGAAGAGTTGAGCGCGCCTGATCGCTTTTCTGAGGCCCGTTTTGATGACAACACTCGCGCATCACACGACGATACGGATCTCGATGACACCGATCACGATGACACGGATCTCGATGATACGCATCATGATGACACGAGAGATAATTGGTTATTTGGCTCCCGAATCGGCTCCCGAATCGGGAGCCGAATTGGCTCTCGATTGGGTCTACGACGAGATCGCAAGCGTCGGGATAATCGCCGCGATTCGCACAAGAGGCCAGCAATTGATCCGTCGCCGCCAGCGTCAATACCCGTAACGCCTTCAGCGCCGCCTCTTGAAGTGCCCATTGCCGCGGTTACCGCAACACAGATTCCTGATGAGCGTAAGGCGAAGCTGGTCAGTCTTGAGGCGGATCAACAGCAACGCATGACGACTTTGTTGGACGACAATCAACAGCTACTTGACGCCTTGACGGATACGGCTGTCGAGGTCGCCAACATTCGTACGGTCAGCGATTACGATCGACTGGATACATTGGCGCGTCTGGTCAGTCTTGCAGAAATCGCCAGTAACACCGGAAAATAACGGACACAGCAGACATGACAGGTTTTTCTTTACTTGGAAATCGACGACCGCGTTGGGCTCGATATGTACCGTTCGTTTTGCTGGTATCAATGGTGTTTGTGATCTGGTCATGTGGTAGCCGTATAGACAATCCCGATGCAGCTCGAGAAGCCATACTGTCCACGGTAGACCAGGATATCCGACCGAGTTTCAGGGAGAATCAGGTTCGTGCCAATATCAGATTGACAAACACCAACCTGCTGTCCTTGTTGCCCAGCCTCGACGAGTATCCGATTGTTGTCGGTCGCCGCGATAGTTCGAGGGTTGAATCGGTAGAAATTTTTACGTCGTCAGAAAAAGCCGGCCAGGGACGGGATGGTTTTTACAATGAGTTGGCCGAGGCTTTCAACAATTCCAGGCAGCAGTTGTCCAATGGCAAGGAGGCTGCGGTTTCCATTCGCAAGATCGCATCGGGTCTGGGTACGCAATTCATGCTGGCCGGTCAATATATCCCTGATGCATTCTCACCGAGTAACGCTTTGTGGGCCAGTATGCTCGAAGCCGATGGTGTGCGACTCGATGTTATAAGTGATGTCACCGCACCCAATACCGCAGGAATCGTCGTCAAGCGATCCAAGAGCGATATGATTCTGACCGATGGAAAGCTTGATGTCGCAAAACTTCTGACCCATGTCACCAATGGTGAATTCGCGATGGGTTACACCAATCCGTATCAATCAAGCACGGGTCTTAATTTTCTCTTGACCATTCTCAGTGCCTTTGCCGATGGCAATGAAGCTGACATGCTTTCCCCCGACGTTGCCAGCGCCTTCGAAGCGTTTCAGACAGGTGTGCCGTTTGTTGCACAAACTACATTGCAGATGCGTGACGCCGCGCAGGGTAGCGGGGTATTGGATGCCATGGTCATGGAGAACCAATCATGGGTCAATGTTACGGGTATGAAGGACTACGAATTCATTCCCTTTGGCGTACGTCATGATAGTCCGCTGTATGCGACCGAAGAGGCCGATCCTGCTGAACGTGAAGTGCTTGAGCTGTTTGCTAAATTCATCAAACAAGAACAGGCTGTGGTCAATCGTTTTGGTTTTGCCGGAAATCTTGATTACTCTCCCGCCTATGCGATCGAGGAAGGCGCCACGATTGCCCGCGCTCAAGGCTTATGGAAAGAAAAGAAGTCTGGTGGGCGTCCTGTCGCGGCGGTTTTTGTCGCTGATGTCTCAGGCTCGATGGACGGTGTTCGTATCAAGAATCTCAAGAAGGCACTGATTGAGTCATCGGATCTGATCAGTTCCAACAATGCAATCGGTCTGGTCACCTACAGTGAATCTGTGAATGTTGATCTGGATGTCAGGAATTTTGACGTCCAGCAAAAATCGCTGTTCATCGGTGCTGTTGAACGATTGGGCACAGGGGGTAGAACCGCCACGAACAATGCCGTGATGGTTGCAGCAGCTCGCTTGTACAATTTTCTTGAGACACACCCTGATCACAAACCGATAATATTTGTGTTGTCTGACGGCGAACGTAATCGTGGCAAGTCATTCGAAGAAGTTCAGACAGCACTTGAGTGGTCGGGCATGCCAATCCACTCCATTGCTTATGAGGTCCAATCCGATGAGCTCAAGCAGCTATCGAGCCTTGCCGAAGGTGCGTATATAGCGGCGAGTGCCGAGTCGGCGTCCTACCGCATTGGTAACCTTTTGAATTCGGAAATGTAGACCGATGAAATGGATCCGCGTGTTTGCACTATTCATCGTATTGCATACGATCGCATGGGTCGGTGCTCATTTCTATTTTTCAGCCAGCCCAGTGACCGTGTTGGTGGTCGTTGATACGTCATTTTCGATGAAAGATTCGTTTCCACAGATGCAGCAATGGATCAATGAATTCGAACAGCAATCACGCTATCGTAAAGTCGTAATTGCTACCGACAAGGCAATGATTGGTGAGCTATCGGATATTCGGGACCGGCAGACAATATTTCGAACAGCGTTTGGTCGCAGTAGCGCCGATAGCTTGTTGCGATACAAGTCCTTTGATGCGGACAGTCGTTATCTTTTATCTGATGGTAGTTTCGAAGCTGACGATTTTAATCTGGTTCGCTTTGATTCCTAGGAAGGGTCAAAGTGATACTTGTGCCGCTGGGCATGGTCGTTTCGTTTGTCATTTCGTCAGAAACTTTGCTGCTGATCGTCAGTGTGCCGCCATGTGCTTCAGCTATCAGTGACGCCAGGGTCAATCCCATACCAAAGCCGCCGGTATCCCTGGTGCGTGAAGAGTCTGGCCGGTAGAATGCTTCGCTTAGCCTGTCGAGATGCTCCGAGGGAATACCAAGCCCATGATCTCTCACCGTGAGTTCGATGGACTCATGGTTGCTTGTCAGCAACACCTTAAGTACAAGCTGCCCGTTGCGGTCACGTCCATGTTGCATGGCGTTATTGACAAGATTTCGACACAGAATTCGTAGCCTGGTTTCGTCGCCATCAATACTGGCATCATCAAGTCGAGAACTGTCAAAATGTATTTGGTCGTTTTCGCTTGATTGTTTTTTGTAGTGATCGAGCTCAGATTCAATCAGAGAACGTATGTCAATGGGTTTTATTTCGAGTATGCCGTGATTACTCTGGAGCCTTTCCGACTCCATAATGTCGGAGATCAGGGTTTGCATATCATTGAGATCTTCCTCAAGTCGCTGTCGATTCGCTGAATCGGGGAAGAGTTCGGTTGCGATACGTGCGCGTGTCAATGGGGTGCGCAGTTCATGGCTGATGGCTAGTAACAGTTGTCGTTTGGCATCAAGCATTGCCTGAATTCGATCCGCCATGCTATCTATGCTGTTGCCCAGTACCGCGAGATCGTGGCGGCCGTTAAGCTGGATCCGATGATCGAGTTCCCCGTCACTGATACGGCTAACGCTTTTCTGGATTTTCTGAATCGGTTTCAGTTGATGCCGAATGGAAAAAAAGCTTGCGAGCAGTACCAGAGCCAGCGCCAGCAATGCCTCGAATATTTCGTCAATCTGAAACCGTTGGTTCTCATCCGACCGCGAATCGCCACGTTTACGGTTATGCCGCATCGATGAGTGGTTCTGCCAGGAACGATCCAGACGGTAATACACCGAGTAGCCGTTTTCCTGAATTCTGAGTACGTTGTCGCCTGATCGATTCCGCTTCGTCAGGCTGGCTGTAAATGGCACACCCGACAAGTCTTCACTTTCAGACGTTATTTTCCGACTGTGTCTGAAGCTCAGTTTTTCCAAAGGAAAGGGTTTGCCGTCAGTGGCGTAGATAAAAGCCTCTCCCTGATAGATGGCGATTGTGATCGGTAAGCGGTCTGCGATTGCTTGCGCGCGTGTCGTATCTGGCGGACTGCCGATGTCGTCCTGCAGGTAGCGAACGTATTGAACGAGATGCGGTTGAATGGTGCGTTTCCATTGTGTGCCAAGCCCGCGACTGAAAAAAGAGATCAGAATGAACATGATCAACAAGGCGGTAACAACGAAGATACCAAGCAGTCTGAGTGACAGTGAGCGGGTCATGGCAGCAATCACGCGGGTGGGCTCTTGACACTTGCGGCAAAGCTGTAGCCAGCACCGTGAATGGTGCGTATCGGCTTGGCGGGTTTGAGCTTGGCTCTTAAGCGACTGATCAGAATGTCTACCGAGCGGGAGAAAAGTTCGTTATCGGTTCCCTTGAGCTCGCCGAGTATCTGATCACGACTGAAGGCTGTACCAGCAGATGATGCCAGTAACAGCAGCAGATCAAATTCCTTGGTGGTCAGTTCGACCGACTGTTCTCGTACTTGCACTTCCCGTCTGTCCGGATAGAGCGTGATGTCTTCGAAATACAGTGTTTGGTCATTTGCGGTCGCAGATGTTGACTTGTGCGGAGCTGTGTGCCGTTTAATATTTGAATTCAATCGTGCGATCAATTCCCGAGGTTCGAAGGGTTTTGGCAGATAGTCATCCGCGCCTAATTCGAGTCCGACGATTCTATCGGTGACATCCCCGCGTGCCGTGAGCATGATGATGGGAATATCGCTGGATCTTCTGATACGTTTACACACTTCGAAACCATCCATCTCGGGCATCATGACGTCGAGAATCACGGCATCGAATTCGAATGAGTCCAGTTTCTCGAGGCCGATACTTGGACGAAGCGCAGGTTCAATACGGATATCGAATTGAGCACAGTAGTCGGTCAGCACTTCGGCGAGCTTGCCGTCATCATCTATCAGGAGTACGGAATGCATGGTGTGCAGCCTAACGCAATGGGTCACCGTTGGGTGACCCATTGTGCGGGGCCCTGGGGTCTGGTCTAGTCGCTGTGACCGCGGCCAAATCGACCACGTTTTCCGGCTTTATTGCCGAATTCCTGAAGCGTGGCCTTCTGCTCGGCGCTCAGTCCATCAAAGAACAGGGCAGCGGCTGCAACCAGCTCTGGAGCATTGGCTTGCAAGGCAGCCGCTCGATCAGTGATCATCGTCAAGGCCGCACCTTGATCAAATGTGTCAGCGCTGATCAAAGCGGTCAGCTTAAGTCGCATGTTGCCGTCTTCGCCGCCGCGCATCAGATCTCGCGTTTCACGCAGCTCAGCACCGAAAGCTGTGAGTGCCGCAGTTTGTTCGTCAGTCAATTCAAGTTTGCTGGATACGCGTTCGATCATCCTGGCTCCACGGTCACCGTCACGATTCTGATATCGATCAGCAAAGGCGGAAGCGCCTAGAACGACAGCAATTGCGGTAACGCCACCGATAATGAGAGTTTTAGTGTATTTCATTGATAATGTCCTTGGAAAAGTTGAAGTTCAGTATTGGCATCTGGTGTTTCAGCAGAGCCTGAACAGAGTATCGGTGTGTCTGCTCAGCAAGGCTTTTCGTTTTGACAACGAGATGTAACAGGCTGTAACAGGAGAGGGTGGCAGTATGAGTCAGGATCGAATAAAGCACGTCGGCACACGAGTGCTGTCTTCAGAATGGGCACGTCTTGAAGCGGTCGAATTCGACTACTTGCGGCGCGACGGACAATGGCAACGGCAAAAACGCGAGATTTACCACCGTGGCCACGGTGCAGCGCTTTTGCTCTACAACCTGGAGCAGGCGACGGTCATCCTGACGCGACAATTTCGTTACCCCGCATTTGAGGTTGATGGTGACGGATTTCTTCTCGAAGTGCCGGCAGGTGTCATCGAGGGTGATGATCCGCTTGCTACCGTGTTACAGGAAGCCGAGGAGGAAACCGGTTTTCATATAGGTGATGCGACGTTTCTGTTCAAAGCCTACGTCAGCCCGGGATCGGTGACAGAACAGCTGCATTATTACGCTGCACCGTACCGCGCCGAGCAACGCATCAGTGCTGGCGGTGGGGTTGAATCAGAGGGTGAGGACATCGAAGTCATGGAAGTTCGCTTCGATACGGTGCGTCAGTGGATTGCCAATGGGAACATTACCGATGGTAAAACCCTGATATTGATGCAATATGCCGCTCTCCACGTGTTTGTGTGAGATGTAAACCTTGGTAACTTGAAACACTTGATCTCTACCACTCCGGTACCATGGCTCGGTTACAATGTGCCCGAGTGCGCAAAAATTCATCTTTTTCATGTAATTCGTTTTATCAACTCGTGGGATGCGAGTGATGTCACAGGTAGCCGTTAGCTATTGCGTTATCACTATGGTGTTTGATGCTTGATCTTTTATCGTCCGGAGTTGCTATGACTTCTCGAAAGTCCGCTTTTTCCCTGGTATTGCCGCTGTTGCTCAGCGCTGCTATCACCGACGCTGCGAGAGCCGCGGGTGATGTAACAGAAATTCACACCACGCGAGTACCCGCCGTCCCCTTCAGTTATACGGTTGATGGATTTACCTATTTCTGGGGTATGGGGGACAACGAGTTGATGACGGGTTTTTCAACCCCTACCGCCCGTTTTGGCTACGCGATGTCGGCAAATCGGGTCGAAGTTCGACGTGACGATATTGCTGACCTGGTGACTGGCGAACCTTGCGGGATATTTGTCGAGCGTCTGGCTGATGGGGATCAATCTCAATCGTTGGCAGCCGATTATCCAAGCGATGGTTCGGGTACTGGCAATTGCGATATCGCAGCCATGTTGGAGAGTCGCGTTATCAATCGTGGTGCGCTAGACCTTTTTTCCAATGTCTTGCCAGATGCCAAGAACATCGAACGTCTCGACTACATATTCGATTTCGGGCTGCTGGCGCCTTTGCACGACGCAGCGATGGCTCGGGCTGGACATGTGGTCTCTGAAAAATCAAGCAACAACCCTGTCAAGGTCGCCGCCATTCTTGCCTTGGACGAGTTCGGGCAGCCGTCTGATTACGGCCCGCAGATTTTTGTCGATCGCAGCGGCTGTGTTGATCCAGCGCTTTGTTACTCCCCAACACCGTTGACCCATCAGTACACTTTCTTGCAAAACGAATTCAGATCGCCGCAAGGCTTTCCCACTGAAACCGAACGTACGGTCGAAAGTGTTGGTCTGGCCTACATTTCTACTGCTTTGCTTGGTCTGCGAGCCGGACAACGCTATTACGGGTTCTCATTCTTCGCTGATGATGTTGATAGCAATGTGCATGTACTGACTGACCCCGCAACGTTTCCCAACGACACGTCCGATGACGACATCGTGGTAGGCGATGATGCAGACTTTTACGGTGGCTTGTCTGGATACTTTGTTGAGGATGGCTTGAGTGTCGCCAGCGGTCGAGTGTTCAAGGATGAAAATGGCGATGGTGTGCCGACGGAAAACGAGGCTGGTATCAGCGATATCTCGATTCGCATTTACGCTGATTCCGACAATAACGGCGTTTTTGATCCGGCGATCGATGCACTGATAGCTGATCCAATTGATAGCGATCTTGAAGGTCAATTTTTTCTACCGGGGTTGCCGGACGGCACCTACTTTGTCTTCCTGGACGAGTCTGATCCGGATTTGCCTCCGGGCCTGAGTCTTCCCAGCGGTAGCAACCCGCAATTGCTGTTGGTCAATGGCAACGACACATCCGATGTGTTCTTTGCGTTTATCGATGCCAATGATGGTGGTTCTACGGGCGGTGACACGTCTGGTGGTGTGACCGGTGGTTCGAGTGATGCCGGTGATTCTGGTACTGATGGTGCCGGAACCGGTGGCAGTGATTCGGGTACTTCCGACGCTGGCGGCAGCGACTCGGGTTCAAGTGACGCGGGTGATTCTGGTACCGATGGCGCGGGAAC
>CAYUZB010000026.1:17535-37194 GCA_964449565.1 uncultured Granulosicoccaceae bacterium
GACTCGGGTTCAAGTGACGCGGGTGATTCTGGTACCGATGGCGCGGGAACCGGTGGCGTTGATTCGGGTGCTTCCGACGCTGGTGGCAGCGACTCGGGTTCAAGTGATGCGGGTGATTCTGGTTCCGATGGCGCGGGAACCGGTGGCGATGATTCGGGTTTTTCCGATGATGGTAGCAATGATTCTGGTTCGAGTGATGCGGGTGGTTCTGATACCGCTGGTACAGGTGGTGATGACTCCGCGGTTGATTCGAATGGTGATCTTGTGACAACAGCCAATCCCGACAGCTTTTCGGTCAATTCAGGTGAGTCGGCGTCTGTTGATGTACTCGCCAATGACATCGATGGTGCCGGTGGTGGTCTTGTCATCACGAGTATCAGCGAATCGCCGAATGCAACGATCACCGAGTTGAACGGCGTCATTACTTACACACCGAATTTCGGTTTCTATGGTACTGACTCGTTCTTGTATGTCGCTGAGGATGTGGATGGCACGGCAGTCACGGGGACGGTTACCGCCAATGTCATTCGGTTCAGTGATCTGAACAACAATGGTGAGAACGATTTTATCGAGTGTGCGTGTACCAACCTGACACTTGAAACGGGTATTCGTGGTTCCGGTGTCGGCTCTCTTTCCCAGTTTGCCATCGCCTTCATGTCGCTATGCCTTATCGGGCGGTTAGTTCTTAGTGGTCGACGTCGGCGAACGGGAGACCGAGCATGAGTCTTGCGCGAGCGGTGCGTCCAGTTTTTCGCACCTGTGCTGGCGTGTTTGCGGTCAGTCTGATCATGATCGGCCTGTATGCCGTTGCCAATGCAGACGAGTCCAGCAACGATGTAACAAGATCGTCTTTTGCCAAACGTCCGTATGTTGCGATCGGTGCTGGGCCGACACATCTCAAACCGCGCTCTCCGAGTCCAATTGCCTTGACAATCCAGGATGATAACGACGTAGGCTTTCATGTCGCTATCGGCTACGACTTTACGCGCCTGCTCAGTGCTGAGGTGTATGCGGCTTCACTGGGGTCCGCTTCTGTCGGTTTTCTTGGTGCACCCGTGGGTGATGTCGATTATGAGGTTTATGGTGCTACAGCCATTGCCTATCTTTTCAACAGTCGGAGCGGATCGTTTCTGAACCCGTCAAACGGACAAGGGGACGTTCGTCGTGAGGGCCTGTCACTCTATGGCCGATTCGGCATAGGTGTTCTCACAGATGACGATGGCAATGTCGATACCCAGCGTGATCACACATCACATGCGGCGTTTGGCCTTGGGCTTGAGTATGGCTTCAAAAATGGCCTTGCTTTGCGCGGTGAGTACATCGCTCTGGATACCGATGCGCAGTACCTGACTGCGACGCTTGTCAAACGTTTCGGTAAGTTGCCGCCTGCCCCGACGGCGAAACTTGCGGTGGACAACGGCCCAGGTGTGGACACTGCATCCGCTACGGTTGTCGAACCCTTGCCGGTCAGGCGGCCCTCCGCCTACGATGGCCCGACGCTGTTTCGTCCGATCGTTCCGCCCTATATCTACTTTGACTTTGGCTCGGCTGTCATTTCTGATACATCGATCGCAAAACTGAATTCATTTGTCGATGAAATGAACGAGAGTGAACTTGACATCGAGATTCAGGGTCATACGGATTGGATCGGCGGGCAGGAGTTCAACCTGGCCTTGTCCCAGCGCCGGGCTGCTGCAATTCGAGATTATCTCGCGTCTCGCGGTTTTTCCCAGGAGCGGCTGGATACCCGTGGATTTGGTGAATCACGTCCCATAAGTACTAATACCACGGTAATTGGACGCTCACAAAACCGTCGGGTAGAGATGCGTTTGAAGTAAGGTTATAGTCAGGCGCGTATGCGTCAAAAATGGAAGATTTTCAATGGGTAGCGGTTTCTTCGGTTCGGTAGGCTGCAAATTGTCACTGTGCATGAAAGCGCGGTCGGCCGTTTTGCTTGCAGCCTCATTATTGCTGGTTGCCTGTGGTGGTGGCTCCGGTGGTGATGAACCCGTAGCTGATGATCCCGGGGCCTTGCCGGAAACAGCGGGTACACCGACGATCGATGAATTGAATGCGCAGCGCGATATCGTGGAGCTCGATGGCGTCTACCCCTATGTGCGTAACAGTCAGTACGCAGACGTACTCAAGGACTGTGCTTTGATCGATGACTTCAGAGATGCCTGTACGCTCGATGTATTGCCGTTCATTATTCAGGATGCCCCTGAACCCACCGTTGCCGATGTCATGAGTCGCGTGCTCGTTTCACATGACTGGATGGGGGAGCGTTTTGAAACCTTGCTGCGATCCAGTAACGACTCACTCGTTCGAATGTTCGGGTCGGTGACCAGTATTCTGATTGGAAGCACTGTACGACCGTCCAACTACTGGGGTGGCACGGGTGGTATTCAACTGGACCCGGTCTATTTGTGGATGTCGGTCGATGAGAAAATGACCATCTCTCTGGAAGAGGATTTTCGTTCGGGTTTTGGCAGCGATCTGCAGTTCCTCTTTTTTCAGGCGCGCATGAAAGATGGAAACCTTGTCAGTACAACCTTCAATCTTGTCAATGACGAAACGAGAACACTGGAAGATATTCGTATTCCCACCTTGCGTTTGTTGTATCACGAGCTTGCGCATGCGAATGATTTCTTGCCGCGTTCTATAGCACCTTTTCTTGATAGTCGGCAAATACCGGCCGGTGCCCTCGATCAATTGTCGGACTTTTGGCTATCCCCACAGCTCGTAGCAGTTCAACCATTGAACTCCTCTGTCATGGATAGTCTTGCCGGTGTCAGATACCTCGGTGATGACGCAACAGACAGTGAGAAAACCGTGACGGCCGACGTTGTCGGTGCTGAATTTGCAAATGACGGTGCGGCGAAGTTCTATGGTTACAGTACGATCCGCGAAGATCTGGCAACGTTGGTTGAAACCGCGATGTTGAAGGCCGTGTTCGATATTGATGTCGCTGCCGGATTTGTCGATATACCGGATGACCCCGACAATGCGTTCTGTAATGACTATATCGTTGGTTGGGGCACACGCAATCGATTTTCGGATCCGGTGGTACTGAGTCGAGCAAAAGTTGTGCTCGAAGGTTTGTTTGGCTCCAGTGAAGAGCTTGATCAATTTATTACCGCACAACAGGGTGCTGATGATGCCATGACGCCGGGTAATGGTTGGTGTACGGAACGTGATTTGCGTGCAACACCTGCAGCCGACGTTCAGGCTGATGGTGTATCTGCTCGAAGTGCACAGCGATCCAGAGGACTTGAGCAGAGTTCGGAATTGCTGGATGTGGATCGTCATGCCTGGGCGGAAGAGAAGCGTCGCCAGCGATGAGTACCGCTTTTACCGGTCAAATCGATACTTGAATTTACGGTAGCATTCCCTTGGGCGTTTCATCGCGCCAGAACATTCCACGTCGACAAAGTTTGCTCACTAGCGGAGATTCAGATTTGCCGGTCCTTTGGGAAACCGACGTTGGCGGAACTGCCTACAGCGTGCGTTCACATGGCGCCACGATACGCTTGTACAGTAATGGTGTCTTTCATAGTCAGTGGAACCCGGACAAGCCGTTCAACGGGGGTATCTGGGATTGTTTGAGCTTGCCGGTACTGTATCGTCAACCGGGGGTTACAAAGCGAATTCTGCTGTTGGGGCTGGGCGGTGGTGCTGTTGTACAACAGTTGTCTTCACTGGTTCCCTTTGATTGTCTGACAGCGGTGGAAATAGATGCCTTGCATATCGATATTGCTCGGCGATGGTTTGATGTCGATGATGAACGCGTGGAGCTCGTCCACGACGATGCTATCGCCTGGGCCTCACGCTATAACGGCGAACGCTTTGATCTGATCATTGATGATCTATTTGGTCATGAGCAAGGGGAGCCTGTGCGGGCAGCACCGCTGAGTGCTGAATGGCTTGACCTGCTGCGATTTCATCTCGACGATAGTGGGCTGTTGATTGTCAACAGCGTTGATGCTCGGCAGTTGAAAATGGCAGCTTCAACATTTGCCGACGTCGGGTTTCGGTATGGTTATCGTTGGACACTTCCGAGTTATGAAAATGCCATAGGGGTGTTCAGCCAACAAAGTCTTAAGGCGCGTGATTGGTCGCGGCATCTGGAGTTAAGTGGTCTGTCGGCATCCGCGCAAAAGCAGGCGCGCGCGACGCAGCGTCGGCCGCTGCGAGGACTTCAGTAAGCTCAGAAACTATAAGAGAGCTGAAGTCCTGCTTCGATCGATTCAATGCCGGTCAAACTGGCGCCAAACTGCAATGGGCCAAGTCCTGCACCAAGGCTTAATGATGTTGCCTCGTAGTCACGTGCTGCATCGTGGTTGATACCTGCTCGCAACGCGAGAATCGGTAAACCGATCTCAACACCAAGCGCGAGTCGTTGCGTTTCCAGGTTATCGACCTCCGCCTCATTCAAGGCCAAGTCGGCGGTCAAACTCGCAATACCTTTTTGCATATGACCGCCAACAATGAGTTGTGGTGTGGTTTCAAATTCAAAGCCGCTGTCGTCGGTGGTTGACTCAGGGATAACATTGCGAAGTACGGCAGCCACACGAATCGGAAATCTCTCAAGTTGCATGGAACCGCCGATATCAAACGTGAACGAAGTATCATCCGACTCGCTGTCATCAAATCGATCTGCTAAGGTTGAAGTCGTAGTTTCGAATTCTTCGCTAGCGCTTACGACCAGATTGTTGGTAGTGATTGATGAGAATTTTGGTGTGATACCGGCATCGACGTTAAAACCTCCGATGGCAAAACTTCGTGCAAGGTTGACGCTGAATTCATTTCGTGTAAGCACATGCAATTCACCGGTTGATGTCAGAATGTCTTCAGGCTGAGTGACATTCAGCGGTAGGCCAAATGCGTTTGTTTGCAGAAAGCTACTGTTTACCGCTTCGCCAA
The DNA here is from genome assembly GCA_964449565.1 of uncultured Granulosicoccaceae bacterium. Classification (GTDB taxonomy): domain Bacteria; phylum Pseudomonadota; class Gammaproteobacteria; order Granulosicoccales; family Granulosicoccaceae; genus Granulosicoccus. The sequence continues at coordinate 22,459 of CAYUZB010000026.1, forward strand.
GCAGCAACTGATCATCACTCAACAGACTTTCGAATTCACTGATATAAGCTCGGTCCGAATCTGAAATGTCCGGCGTGACAAAGCCAGTTCCGGCAGCGCGAAAGTTAACCGCGACCGGGATACGCGTTCCTGTCAATGCAGCGCCTATATTGACAGCAACTGTGCCACTACCGGAGTTGTCGTCAAACCGAGTGATGATGTCCAGTAATCGAGCAGATAAATCAGCCACTGCTTGAGTGCCCGTCAGGCAGACCTGAGACTGATCGAAATCAAGCGGGTTACAAGTGATCGGACTCGAGCTGAGTATGTCGATTTCTTGTTCGATATCGCCTAACACGGTTTTGTTTTCGTCGTCAGTAAAGATGTCGACCGCACGAACTTCATCACGGGCTTCGGCGGTGATGCCGAAGAGGAAATGATATTTCTGCCCATCGCGTTTCAGACGGGCCAGTACCGCCGGGTTTTCCATCGCCCCATGGACACCCAGACCATTTGCGATGGCTGAACCACCGAGCGCAATAGATCTGGCGTCTGCGGCCATTGACTGGGCCCCGATGGTGGTCGTCAGTAAGGCAACAGCAGTGGTGACGGTGTGCTTGAATAAGGACATTGATACCTCAGGTCCGGAAAACAGCGGAATTGATAGTCTGCTGGATGTTGCATATATCGTACCGCCACCGCCACCGCCACCCGCGCCAGTCAGGTGTCGGAACCTGACCTTTCTGTCCGTGTTTCGGTCCGTGCTTCGGTAACAGCAAGGACCGTATTCAGGATCGCGTGCCGAATTCGTTCACCGATCAGTAATCGTGCATCGGTTTCCATGGTCCGCATCCGAGCTGTTGCTGCAAGCTCGTCTTCGTCTCGGTATACAAAGCCTGCGGTTTCAAGCGAGCTGATGAAATTACCCAATAGATGTTTGTCATACAGATCCCCGGCGTCACGTCCGGTGGTACTGGCCAAGCGTTGGGCGCTCATCTCGCAGCGGGTGTGTAGCTCCTCTAAGCTGATGCTGCCTTCGCCAGCACGCGTCAGTAGGGATGCAATCAGATAGTCTCTTTCGAGCGCAGGGGTAACCACTTGCGCAAGTCGCATCAATGACACCGCCTCCATACTCCCGGCAGGCGCACGACGCCAACTGTCGTCCTCACGTCTGAGCATGCCTGCCTTGGTCAGTGCGTCAAGGCATTGGTCGAACTGTGCGCGTGTCAGCTCGGGCTCCGAAAAAAGCTCGTTTTGCAAAAAAGCATGGGTAAAAGAGACCAGCTTGAAAACAATATCATCACTGCGCGTGGGCTGATGGGTAAACGCCGAGGCGATCAAGGCGGGCAGGGTCAGCAGGTGCAGGATGTTGTTTCGAAAATAGGTCAGTGGTGCCGCCTGTCCCGGGCGAATGACGATTAGCGAGCCCACATGATCGGTTTCCTTTGCAATGAATTTCAATTGCACGCCGTGTTCGATGACCTCGTTCGCAACAATGGCCGGTATCACGACGGGAGAATTTGCATGCGCATCCTTGAGTAGATCGTAAAAGAGCGTGATCTGTTGAATCAATTCATGACGCGATATCTTGCCACGTGGTGTTGCCAGTATCGCGGTGGACAAGAGGCTAATCGGCGTCACACAAGCAGCTTCGTTGATATTGCGCATGATCGTGTCACCGAGATCGTCAATCACCGGTTTTAACCAGTCGGGGCGCTGTTCATCTACCGGCTTTTCACGCCATTGATGGTCGTGTGTATGCAGTAGCTCGTCGAGATCAACAACTTCGCCAACATTGACATAAACATGGCCGTAGTTCTCTCGTAAGGTCCGCAGCGATTTGATCAAGCCAAAGATAGATTCCTTCTTTTTTTTGCCGCCCGCCAGTTCACTGGTGAAGGCTCGGCCTTCAAGCAAACGTTCGTAACCAAAGTACACGGGTACGAACACCACCGGCGTTCGAGGTTCGCGCAGATAGGCATGCACAGTCATGGCCAGCATGCCCCCCTTAGGTGGCAAAAGACGGCCGCTGCGACTGCGTCCGCCTTCGATAAAGTACTCCAGTGCGTGACCGCGTTGCAGTATCTCTTTCAGATAAGCATTGAAGACACTGGCATACAATGGTTTCCCCGCAAAACTTCGACGTAGGAAGAAGGCCCCACCGCGACGAAGCAAGCCACCGACAATAGGTAAATTAAGGTTTATGCCAGCTGCAATATGCGGTAATGAAAACCCTTGCTTGAACAGGATAAAAGACAACAAGAGATAATCTATGTGACTGCGATGACAGGGCACATAAACTATTTCGCGCCCATCGGCGACGCTCTTCAGGCGCTCGATACCGGTCAGCTCAACACCGTCATACAATTCGTTCCACAATCGAGTCAACAGGTGATCGAGGATGCGTATGGTGGGGTACGATACATCGGCTGCGACTTCGTTGGCATAGCGTCTGGCTTTTGCCTGATAGTGTTCAATGGGCTTGCCTTCAGTCGTGGCTAATTCATCGATACGCTTGCGCACAGCTGGATCGCTGACGACATGATCAACCAGCATGCGTCGGTGTGACTGGTCTGGGCCAAGGCTTGCGATACGTCGTTGGCGAAAGTGTACGCGCAGGATCCGCCCCAGCTTTCTTTGCAGGATGCCCGATGTTTCGCCTGAAGATTTCAGCGTGTTGAATGATAGTGGTTCGCTGAAGCTCAATAAGGTTCTTCGGCCATGGATGATCGTCGTGAACAACTTTCGTGTGCGCCCGGCAAGCTGCCAGTTTTCGGTAAACCACAAACGCCAGAACGAGGATTCCTTTTCAGGTGCACGCCCCCAGTAAACGGCCACCGGCACAATCTGTAATTCCTGCTCGGTGGCGAGCCCGGCATCGACAAGCCGCGCAAGGCGTTCCGACGAGACCAGTCGATGGCGACTAAAGACCCTTCCGCGGCGTTGTTGGAGAACTACCAGGCGGGTGTTTTCCCGGGCATCGCCAAAGACGAAATCATCAGTCGGGGGCGGAAGATTCTCCTGCTCGCAGATGATACGCAGCGCGGTATAGTCCGCTGCGCCCCCGACTTCGAGTACATAGATCAGCGCCACGTCTGGATCGATCAGATTAGACGGTGACGTCGGCAGCACGTCAGGCTTTACCCACAGACGAAGGATGCGGAAAAGGGTGTTATGCAGAAGCGTATACACGGTCTTCAGGCATAATTTGGACTTGTCACCATAGCGAGCATCATACCGTGTCCCGACTAGAAACCCGCAAAGAGGCGTCATTGGATGCCGAGACGCTCAAGTCACTTGAACCTGTGCGCATGAAAGGCCGTCTTGCCGATGTCTATCTCGAATTTGCCAATAGCGAACCCGCCATTCGTGCTTATCTGGGCATGGAAGCAGCAGTGCGCGACGGGTCTCTGTCCAGTCGTGAAATAGAAGCGATCAAATTGTTCGTCAGCCAGCGCAATGTTTGTGACTATTGTTTATCAGTGCACACGATGAAAGCCAATGCCGCAGGTCTTGATAAAGACCAGCAACTTCTGCTGCGTTCTGGCAAAGCGGTGGGTGATGACCGTATTGATGCCATCATCAAGGTGCTTGTGGCATTTTTTACCAAACCAGGTCCCTTATCGGACGAGCACCTGGCCGCTGCTCGCGGGGCGGGTTTAAGCGATGAGAATCTGGTCGATGTGACCATGGCGGCCAGCACGATTTTCTTTACCAACATCACCAATCACATCAACGATACACTGTCTTCGTTGTCTCCCGCGCCGTCAATTGATGGCTAGCTTTGTGTGCCACAAACGTGAAACTATTGGATTTCTTTGAAGGGCTGATCGAGCCATTCCCTGACGCTGCTGATGAGCAACCGCCAGGGCGTCTGTTGCCGTTCCTGTGGTTTTATGTGCGCGGTTCCTGGCCGTATCTCCTCATGATGGCCATGCTGTCAGGCATCATTTCAGTGCTTGAAATCAGTATCTTCGGCTTTCTTGGCAATCTGGTTGATTGGTTGGGTGCCCGTGATCCGCAGAGTTTTTTTACCGAAGAAGGGCGATCACTCTGGATAATTTCGGGGGTCATTCTGGTGCTGTTACCGCTCGCCGGTTTTTTGCATTCCCTGTTGTTGCATCAGACCATCTTCGGCAATTTCGTCATGACGATTCGCTGGAAAGCCCATCAGTGGATGTTGGGCCAGAGCTATTCGTTTTATCAGGATGAGTTTGCGGGCCGTGTAGCGACTAAAGTCATGCAAACGTCGCTTGCCATTCGTGATGTGTCGCTTAAGGCACTGGATGTGATGGTCTATGTGTCGGTGTATTTTTTCGGCGCGATGGTACTGGTCTCATCTTTCAGCGTGTACATGATGTTGCCGTTTCTGATCTGGCTGATTCTGTACATTACTTTGCTGCGTTATTTTCTCCCCCGTTTGAAAGAGGTGTCACGTCGGCAGGCTGATCAACGCTCCGAGATGACGGGGCGCGTGGTCGATAGTTACACCAACATCATGACGGTCAAGCTGTTTGCACACGCCGGCAACGAAGCCGAATACGCTCGTCACAGCATGCGAGGTTTTCTCGGAACGGTCTATCCGCAGTTTCGTCTGGTGACGGGTCTTAATATTTTCTTGAGTTTGATTAACGCCTTGTTGTTGTTTTCTGTCGGTGCTGTCGGTATTGCGCTTTGGTCGGGTGGGCATGTGTCCATAGGGTCGATCGCTGTGGCTGTAGGACTCGTATTGCGTATGGAAGGCATGTCGCATTGGGTCATGTGGGAACTGTCAGGATTGTTTGAAAGTATCGGTGTTATCTATGACGGCATGAATATGCTTTCGAAAAAAAAGCAGGTGCTCGACAAACCCGGTGCTGTGTCGTTGGCGGTGCCGACCGGCAATATCGAATTTGAAAATGTACGTTTTCACTATGGGCGCGACAAAGGTGCCATCGAGAATCTGAACCTGGCCATCAAAGGCGGGGAGAAGATCGGCCTGGTGGGCCGCTCGGGTGCTGGCAAGACGACTCTAACCAATCTCTTGCTCAGGCTCTACGATGTCGAAGAGGGTCGCATCCTCGTTGATGGCGTGGATATTCGCGATGTGCAGCAGGAGAGCTTGCGTCGACAAATCGGTGTCGTCACGCAAGATACCTCGCTACTGCATCGTTCGGTCTTTGACAACATCGCTTACGGCCGCCGAGGTGCAACCCTGGAACAGGTTATCGCGGCCGCCAGACGTGCCAATGCCCATGAGTTCATTGAAGAGCTACAGGATTCAGCGGGTCGCCGCGGCTACGACGCGCAAGTCGGTGAACGTGGCGTCAAGCTCTCCGGCGGGCAGCGGCAACGTATTGCCATTGCCCGCATGTTTTTGAAAGATGCGCCGATTCTCGTCCTCGATGAAGCGACCTCGGCACTCGACAGTGAGGTGGAAGCGGTCATTCAAGAGAATCTCGGTGCGCTGATGGCTGGCAAAACCGTCATCGCCATCGCCCACCGCCTGTCTACGATAGCGGCCATGGACCGCTTGATCGTCATGCAAGACGGGGCGGTGGTCGAGGAAGGTAGTCATAAGGTACTGGCCGCCGGTGATGGGCTCTATGCGCAGCTGTGGTCGCGCCAGTCCGGTGCCTTTCTGACATCCGGTGTCGGGGATGAATTGAGCGCCTGAACATTGTTCCACGTTGTTCTAGTCAAGTGAAGTCACACGAATTTACTTTCTTTCACGCCTTAAATAAATAATTCGTGACACCGTCGCGGCGGTTCCGCATAATCGGGGTGTGGGGCGCTGAGATAGTACTTGGTACCTCTAATTGACAACAACCACTCTTGGAGAAGAATTTGATGATAAATAAATCTATTCGGCACACGGCGCTTGCCAGTGCCTTCAGTGTGCTGACCTTTGGGGCTGCTTCATCGCAGGCAGTTGATCTTGAAGTCACGCACTGGTGGACATCCGGTGGCGAAGCGGCAGCAGTCAAGGTTTTTGCTGATGCGTTCAACGCAGGCGGAGACAATTGGGTTGACGGCGCTATTGCAGGCTCTGGCGGTGTAGCACGCCCGATCATCATTAGTCGAATCCTGGGTGGTCAGCCGATGGGTGCCACACAATTGAATCACGGGCGTCAGGCTGAAGAGCTTGTTGAAGAAGGGCTCATGCTGGACCTGACTGAACTTGCCGAAAAGGAAGGCTGGAAAGATCTGGTGCGACCTTCAAGCTTGCTCGATAGCTGTACGCTCGATGGCAAGATTTACTGTGTGCCTGTCAACATTCATAGTTTCCAGTGGATGTGGACAAGTCTTGATGCTTACAAGGCTGCTGGTGTTGATGCACCAACTAACTGGAACGAATTTGTGGCTAGCGCGCCGAAATTGCGCGAAGCTGGTGTGACACCGCTTGCTGTCGGTAATCAAGGCTGGCAAACCAACGGTATGTTCGGTGTCATTCAATTGGGCATCGGTGGTATCGAAACATTTACAAAAGCGATGGTAGAAAGAGATAGCGAAACCCTGCGTGGCGACACCATGGCCGCTGTCTGGCAAGCCTATGCTGATGCACGTGATCTTGATGATCCGCAGAACAGTATCCAGAACTGGAACGATGCCACTAATCAGGTTATTACCGCAAAAGCTGGCGCACAAATCATGGGTGACTGGGCACAGGGTGAGTTTCAAGTCGCGGGTTTGACCGCAGGCACCGAATACGACTGCTTGCCGGGCTTAGGTATTCAGGGCGTACTTGATACGGCTGGAGATGCGTTCTACTTCCCGAAGCAGGATGATGCTGAAATCGAAGCTGCACAGATGCGTATGGCCTCCATGATGATGAGTAAGGAGGTTCAAGTAGACTTCAACCTGAAAAAGGGATCATTGCCGGTACGGGCTGATGTTGATCTCGCTGCAGCGAATGCCTGCATGAAGAAAGGCCTTGCGATACTGGAAGATCCGGCAAATATTGTCCCTTCTGGAGATCAACTCTGGGCGGGTGACACTATCGGGCAGCTTGAAGATCTGCTCGTTGAATTCTGGAACGACCCGGATATGACACCGGCTGATGCACACGATACATGGGCATCGATCATCGAAGAAGCTGAATAAGGTTTGAATCGGCTGGAGTGGTGCTGTTGAAGCACCACTCCACTGGCCCTCATCCTTAGTTGAATCCTCCCAAGTGAATTCTCCTGCATCTCCAACACCTGGTGTTGGAAGCGAGCCGCTGTCACGTCGCAAACATCCTTTGCTGCGTAATTTGTCAGCGAAGCTTGCTGCGGCGCCGATGATCGCCACGGCACTTTTCATCTTTATCGGCTGTTCCGTCTGGTCAGTGGTTTATTCCTTCACGTCGTCAAAATCCTTGCCGCGTGAAAATTTCGTTGGCTTGAAGCAATACGACCGATTGTTCAGTTCTTCGCGCTGGATGGAATCGGTCGAGAACATAGCAATCTATGGAATTTGTGCGTTGGTGTTTTCACTGAGCTTCGGTTTTTTACTGGCCGTTGCAATGGATCAGAAAATTCGTTTCGAGAATACGTTTCGCACCATTTTTCTTTATCCCTTCGCCCTGAGCTTCATTGTTACCGGTCTAGTGTGGCAGTGGATACTCAATCCGGATTTTGGTATTCAGCATGTCATTCGCAATCTCGGTTTTACGAATTTCGAATTCAATCTGCTTGCCAGTCGCGAATACTCTGTGTATGCCATTGTTATCGCAGGGCTGTGGCAAGGGACAGGTTTTGTCATGGCGCTGATGCTCGCCGGATTGCGCGGCATCGATCAGGATATATGGAAGGCCGCACGGATTGACGGGATTCCCACGTGGCGTACTTATCTGTTTATCGTTATCCCGATGATGCGTCCTGTGTTCATTACCACCTTGGTCATCATCGCATCGGGTATCGTCAGGGTTTATGATCTGGTTGTCGCCTTGACTGATGGCGGGCCAGGTATCTCTTCAGAGATGCCGGCGAAATATGTGTATGACTATATGTTCGGACGCGCCAATCTGGGCCAGGCGCTGGCGGCGTCGACAGTCATGTTATCGACCGTATTGATCATCCTGATTCCCTGGGCCTATCTGGAATTTAGCCAGAAGAAGGATGGTGAACATGCTTGAAGCCGGTCCACGTGGAGCCAAACCGCGACGTCTGCTGACCTCGCGCAATATCATCCTCTACGGTTTCCTTTTTGTTACCGCCGTGTATTGGTTGTTGCCGCTATATGTGATGGTAGTGACATCCTTGAAAGGCATGCCGGAAATTCGTCTTGGCAATGTTTTCTCGCCACCGATGGAGATCACGTTTGCGCCCTGGGCCAAGGCGTGGGACAGTGCCTGTACCGGGCTTTACTGTGAGGGTTTAAAAGTCGGTTTCTGGAATAGCGTACAGATACTCGTGCCCAGTGTGCTGGTCTCGATCGCCATTGCCTCGGTTAATGGTTACGCGCTATCTTTCTGGCGTTTCAAAGGTTCAGAGTTCTTTTTTACTGTCTTGCTGTTTGGTGCGTTCATTCCGTTCCAAGTCATGATTTACCCACTGGTCATTATTCTTCGGGAGATGGGTTTGTTCTCGACGTTATGGGCAATCATATTCGTGCATACGATTTTCGGTATGCCGATACTGACCTTGTTATTCAGGAATTACTTTGCAGGCGTTCCCATGGAGTTGTTCAAGGCGGCGCGTGTTGACGGGGCTGGTTTCTGGCGGATCTTCGGGCAAATCATGTTGCCGATGTCGCTACCGATATTTGTTGTTGCAATTATTCTTCAGGTCACAGGTATCTGGAATGATTTTCTGTTCGGTGTCATTTATGCCGGTACCCGAAACTTTCCGATGACGGTACAGTTGAACAACATCGTCAACTCGACGCAAGGTGTCAAGGAATACAACGTCAACATGGCAGCTACCTTGTTGACGGGTGCCTTACCACTGTTTGTTTATTTCGTGTCAGGAAAACTATTTGTTCGCGGCATCGCTGCGGGAGCGGTGAAAGGATGAGCAGTGTCGATATTCGCAACCTTGATCTGGAGTTTGGTCAGATCAAGGTGCTCAAGCAGCTCAATCTTGAAGTTGCCGAAGGTGAGTTTCTGGTGTTGTTGGGACCATCGGGTTGTGGCAAGTCCACCTTGTTGAATTGCATCGCAGGCTTGCTGGACGTGACCGATGGTCAGATTTTCATCAATAACAAGAACGTGACCTGGGAAGAACCGAAGGACCGCGGTATTGGCATGGTGTTTCAGTCCTATGCCCTGTATCCGCAGATGACGGTGGAAAAGAATCTGTCGTTCGGTCTCAGGGTCGCAGGCTTGCCACGGGCTGAAATCCGTAAGCGGGTCGATCGCGCTGCGGAGATTCTGCAGATCGAACCGCTTTTGAAGCGAAAGCCAGCTGCCTTGTCAGGCGGACAGCGACAGCGAGTCGCCATTGGTCGGGCGCTGGTCAGAGATGTCGATGTGTTTTTGTTTGATGAACCCTTGTCGAATCTCGATGCCAAGCTCAGAACTGATTTGCGAGTTGAAATCAAACGCTTGCACCATCGTCTGGGAAATACGATTGTCTACGTTACACATGATCAGATCGAAGCCATGACGCTCGCTGACCGAATTGCGATCATGAAAAATGGTTTGATTCAGCAACTCGGAACACCGAAAGAAATTTATCATCAGCCACAGAATCGGTTTGTTGCAGGGTTTATTGGCTCACCAAGCATGAATTTTTTACCTGGTGTCCTGACGCGTTCAGCAGAACGTTGGCAGTTTCAGTGTCAATCGGCAGATGGCAGTCAACACAGTGCCATTGAAATTCCTTTGGATACGTATGAATTCAACACTGAGCCACGTGAGGGACAGCAGGTTGAGTTTGGTATCCGACCTGAGCATGTGGTTCTTGGTGAGTCAGCGTCGATGAGTGTCGTCAACACCCATGTTGTTATTGATATCGTCGAACCCATGGGAGCTGACACGGTCGCATGGACGAGCTTTGCTGGTTATTCGCTTAACGCAAGACTCGATTCCGAAACCGACGTGTCACCTGAGCAGAGGATCATGGCCGGATTTGATCCTGCCAAGGCCTCTTTGTTCGATCTGGACTCGGGCGTCCGCGTCTAAGCTGTCTTAATTCAAATACTTTTAGGAGATTTTTTAAATGGACTGGTCGTTCCAGTTATACAGTGCGAGAAATACTGAAATCGGTGAGGCACTGAAAATTATCAGTGACGCCGGCTTTACATCGGTTGAGGCGTATGGCGATAATTTTGTCGATGCGGATGGGTTCAGGGACGCCCTGAAAACCTATGGTTTGTCGGTGCCGTCGATGCATGTCAATTTGGGTCCACTGCGCGACTCCAGCGATGCCATGCTTACGCGTGCCAAAGACTTTGCAGTCAAGCATATCGTGTGTCCCTATCTTGATCCTGAGGAACGTCCTGCATCTAAGGCTGAATGGACCGCACTGGCCCAGGAGTTGACTGTGCTGGCAAAACCCTGGATTGACAATGGGTATACATTCGCCTGGCACAATCATGATTTCGAATTTCAGGCATTGTCCGACGGTACTGTGCCGATGCAAGTGATTCTTGACGAAGCCAAGGATATCCAGTGGGAAATTGATGTCGCCTGGATTGTACGTGCTGCTGCCGACCCGATGCCCTGGATCGAAAAATACGGCTCGCGTATTTCCGCGGTACATCTCAAAGACATTGCGCCTGCGGGCGAATGTAGTGACGAAGACGGCTGGGCAGATTTCGGGCACGGTGTGGTGGATTGGAAGGCTGCGATGCCTGCATTACTGAAAACCGGTGCGGCGCACTATGCCGTCGAGCATGATAACCCCAATGATCTTGAACGATTTGCACAACGCTCGATTGCTTCGGCGAGGCAATTTGCATGAATGTAGGCATTATTGGTTGTGGGAACATATCGACAACTTATCTTGAGTTGGCGCCGTTGTTTCATGGCTTGACGATCACCGCCGTCAGTGATCTGGATGAATCTCGGGCCAGGGCGCAAGCTGAAGAATATGGCTGCGAGGCCATGACGGTTGAAAACCTGCTGCGTGATTCCTCGATCGAGGCGGTCATCAATCTGACTGTGCCGGCGGTACATGCCGAAGTATCGACAGCCGTCGTCAAGGCAGGAAAGCACGTCTATTCGGAAAAGCCTTATGTATTGACACTTGACGACGGTCTTGCGCTTGGCAAGCTAGCTGAAGATCAGAAGGTGCGCATCGGGTCTGCGCCGGACACTTTCCTTGGTGGTGCGCATCAGGCGGCCAGAGCCTTGGTTGATTCTGATCGGGTCGGCGCTATTGTCGGTGGCAGTTGTCATTTCATGAACCATGGATTGGAAGACTGGCATCCTGATCCTGATTTCTTCTATCAACCGGGTGGCGGTCCGGTTCTGGATATGGGACCGTATTACATCAGTAATCTGGTGCAACTGATTGGCCCGGTTAGTCGTGTTGTCGCACTGACGTCAATGCCATTTTCCACGCGAACGATTTCCAGTGAGCCACGAGCCGGTGAGATCATACCCGTGGGGACGGCCACGTCGGCTGCGGCTCTGCTCGAATTCGTATCGGGCGCACAGATAACCTTGAGCATGAGTTGGGATGTCTGGTCTCATGAGCATAATTGCATGGAGCTTTACGGTACCAATAGTACTTTGTATGTACCGGACCCTAATTTTTTTGGCGGCGAACTTCGACTCAACCGTGGTCAGGAAGATGAAGTAGTAGCTGTCGATCATCCCTTGGCGGAGATCAACCAATTCCCGGAAGAAGGTAGTGATGAAGATCCGCGCGCGAATTATCGTGGCATAGGGCTGGCCGACATGATTGCGGCCATTGGAGAAGGTCGTGCCCATCGCTGTGACAACCGATTTGCACTGCATGTGATCGATGTCATGACATCAATTTTGAAGTCTGGCGAAGAAAAGCGCATAGTGGATATAGCAAGCAGTTGTGAGCGACCAGCGGCACTTGATGGTGCTGCAGCGCGCGCTTTGCTTGCTTGATGAGAAACCCGGTTTTCCGACTTTTCGGCTTTCCGGGTCTCAATCCCAGCCTGTCGGTTTCAGGCAAAAGTAAAGTGTCTTATGGTTAGTCTCGATTTTTATCAGCCACTATAGAGCTTGACGAAATATGCGTGATCTCCTCGATAGTCACTGGATATTACGCTGTGCAGATGATGAGTCATCCGCCAGGGACATCGTGTTTCCAATACCCGGCGATGTTCATTCCGCCTTGCTGGCTGCCGAGCAATTGCCAGACCCCTATTATCGCGACAATGAACTTGCTGTCGACTGGGTCAATCAGTGCAGCTGGATTATTGAACGTTCGTTTGAGGTCACAGCCGAGGTATTGAAATTACATACGACGTTGGTACTTGAATCTGTCGATTGCATTGCATCTGTTTTCGTCAATGACAAGCTTGTCGGGCAATGCCAGAACCAGTTTCTTCGCTATACATTTCCCGTAGATGCTGTTTTGTATGCGGGTAGCAATACTATTCGAATCGAATTTGCGATTGCGCGCGACGTTGCCGATGAGCGGGCGCGAAATTATCCTTTTGAATTACCCAACTCGTCGAACTGTCGCATTGCGAACAATCAGTTTCTGCGCAAGACTCCTTGTCATTCTGGTTGGGATTGGAATATCGCGTTGATGCCCATCGGCGTGTATGGCAGCGTCGCGCTCGAGTCATGTCAGCGCGCACGCCTTGATGATGTTTCTGTGCAAGCCGTATTCGCAGGAGATGATGTCACGCTGAATCTGTCCATTGCGCTGATGTGTTTTGAGGCTGGGGAGACTACGTGTCGTATGTCATTTGATGGTGTGACACTAAGCGAAACCTTGAACATCTATCCGGGTATGCAAAGCTTCGCCTTGTCCCTACCGGTGGGGCAGCCGACACTCTGGTGGCCAGCGGGAAGCGGTGATCAAACCCGACATCAGTTACGAATTGAGATCGCGGGTGATGTGTGGGAACACAAAATCGGAATCCGCCGAAGTGAAATTATCTGTCAACCGGATGCTGATGGCAGCGGTTTTGCCATAGCGATCAATGATCGACAGATATTCATGCGTGGAGCCAACTGGATACCGCCAGATGCGCTACCCGCGAGAGGTAAGCCTGAGCAAGTCAGGGAATTATTGCAATCGGCTGTCGATGCGAACATGAACATGTTGCGTGTCTGGGGCGGAGGACAGTATGAGCCTGATTGGTTCTATGAGCTTTGTGATGAGTTGGGAATTCTGATCTGGCAGGATTTCATGTTCAGCTGCCATCACTATCCCGCAGGCGATGCTGACTGGATTGCTTCGGTGCGTGATGAAGCAAGGCAACAGGTGCGCAGATTGTCACGTTTTGCTTGTATTGCATTGTGGTGTGGCGACAATGAACTGGTCGGTGCCTTGAAGTGGTGGGATGTCACCATCAAGCATCGCGATCAATATCTGGCTAACTATGTCCGACTGAATACCGTACTTGAGGATGTCGTGTTTGGTGAAGCACCGGAAACACCCTGGTGGCCGAGCTCGCCATCATTGGGTCGCATGAACTATGCAGACGGCTGGAAGGATGATACCGCTGGTGACATGCATTTCTGGGATGTCTGGCATGAAGCAAAACCGTTCTCTGCCTATCAGGAAATTCATCCGCGGTTCTGTTCTGAATTCGGCTTTCAATCATTTCCGTCGCAAGCACTTGTTGATACGTTTGCCAACACCGATGATCAGAATGTGTCATCGGCGGTGATGGGTATTCACCAGCGCAATATCGGTGGTAACGCACGTATCGTTGAAACCCTGGTGCGTTACTTTCCATTTCCGGACTCTTTCAAGCGGACATTGTTTTTGTCCCAGTGTCAGCAGGCGATGGCGATTCGTACTGCCGTTGATTACTGGCGGTCACTCAAGCCACATTGCATGGGTACCTTGTATTGGCAGTTGAATGACACCTGGCCAGTGGCTTCATGGTCATCGCTTGAATATGGTGGTGGTTGGAAGCTGTTACATTACGCAGCCCGCGATTTTTACAGCGAAATCCGTGTCGTCATGGTGCCGGTCGCTGTGTCGAAGAATGTTGCAACTGACTCAATGTCATCGGATCAACGTTCTCAACACGGGAAAAATAAGTCTCGAGAAGTAGCCATTCGCGCAGTAAACGACTCTGCCTGTGATGTCATGCTGAATGCGTTGGCGCATGCCATCGATATGAGTGGTTCAGTCAGGGAGACCTGGCAAGTACGGGGAAGTGTGCCAAGGAATTCAGCGGTCACTTTATCGGTTCTTGATACCGCGCTTGTGCCGAACGACTGTTTCGTTCTTGTGCAATGGACAGACGAATCGAGTGAGCGTACTGGCAAAAGTGAGTACTGGCCACAACCTTACAAGAACTATGCGATTCAGAAGCCTGTAATTAACACGGTATACCGGGAGACGCCTGATGGGCTTGAGTGCGAGTTGAGTACTGATGTGCCGGCATTTTTCGTCACCTTGGAGCTTGGTGGTCGACGGGTCTGGTCAGACAATGGTTTGACCCTGTTGCCGGGAGAGCCAAGAGTTTTGAAGGTGGTTCGTGAGCTGCACTCGGCGTATGTGCCTGAGGTAGTGGCGGGTGAAATCCAGCACTTGTAGCCGAGCGGGTTCCACAGATGAAGCAAACCGTACCTGAATGTTTACAACAACACCGAAGCAGATCATTTACGTAGCACAGCCATGAGAAGCGACATACTGACTCGCCAAACACTGAAACAGGCGCTTCGGCAGCTTGAATCGT
>CAYUZB010000027.1:0-13032 GCA_964449565.1 uncultured Granulosicoccaceae bacterium
TGCTTGTGACTCTTTCAATTTCAGTTTTTACGCAGAATGGCTGCATCGACCATAATAATTTTTATTTGCAATTGCTCATACAATATTGAATGGGTAGAAAATATTATAAACATGAAATGTGATATGCATACCCTTCATTTATAAACACTCGCATTAACTGTCGATACGATAACCTGTTCTTGGGAAGTGAACGCATACTGTGCCAATTTCCGTACTCGTTCGGTCGATAGCGACAGTGTCCGAATTCGCCATGCGTATCGTTCCCTGCACCGGTTGCTCGCCGCCATTAACATCTGGGCTAACCGTGACCGTCTGGCCAACTTGCAGTCCCTGTGGGTCGTGTTCTGCGACCCCCTCAGGTGTTACAGGCTCTGTTTTCATCGCCACTTGAATCGCTTCCTCTGGACTTAACGCTACCGACGTTCCATGTCCCAGTGCGATAACATTATTTTCCCAGCGTTCAAGTTCTGGGAATTCTGAAAGCATCGCGGGTCCTTCAGACCATCGGCCACGGATAAACCAGACAACATGAAATAGCTGTGCATCAATCGCAGCAGGTGCGGATCCGAGCAGGAATGATCGGCCATCCTCGAGTTGATTCTCAAGCCATGCCAAGGGTGCCCGAAGTTGCGACACCAGATGCGGGAGTTGGGCGTTTGCTGTGCGTAAACCCTCTGCCCAATTTTCCCCTAGGTAAAGTCGTCCTCTGTCTTCGGCAAAATCCTGTGGAAGTGAATCTCCGGCTGACCCGAGTACAATCTTGACTGCAAGGTCGAACCAGGCGCCATCGGTCCACCGACTCAAGCACCACATCAACCCCGTATCTTTTGATGGCATTAGTGTTGGGATAGGGTGACGATGCTCAAGTTCACGTATGATGCACTGGCTATCGCAATAGATGTCAGCACCAATTTGCATGACTGGTGTTCTTCGATAACCTCCTGTGAGTGTCGTGAGCATGGGTTTGGGTGGCAACCTGGGAATTTCTACATCCCGCCAGGCGAGTTTCTTGATTCCAAAGGTTACCCTGATTTTTTCAGCTACAGGTGACTGTGGATAGTTGTGGTAAATAATTTCAGAGTGGTTTTCGGTCATTTTCTGCATATCTCCTACGTTTTTTGTACTGATCGGATGAATATACATCAAGCCATCGCTTTGGTTTCAATACGAATTTTCGATTGAACAGATTTTTCAAGGCGGTGCGTTGGTCTATCGATTCACGTACACTTCGCAGCCCGCAAATATATTTTTATTCTCTCAAGATTAAATGACTCTATTTGGCTTCAAGCAAACTACTTTGCTTGCAGACTTGCGCCGAACATTGGCGTTGGCGCTGCCGTTGATTGGTGCCCAATTACTGCAGATGGGTAACGGCTTGGTCGATGCGCTTGTTGCAGGCCGGCTAGGGCGGGCGGAGTTGGCGGCAGGTGGCATTGCTGGAAGTCTATGGTTTTTTGTTTCTTTGTTATGTATTGGATTGATGGCAGGCTTATCGCCAACGCTTTCAAAGCTGATCGGTGAGCGTCGCCGTGCTTTTGTCGGTACCATTTTTCGTCAAGGATTGTGGTTAGGATTATTCACTGGCGTAATTGCGACGCTCGCGCTATTGGTAATTGCCTACAAGCTTGATGGTATTCCGCTTCAGCCTGAACTGATATCACCGATGCGTCAGTATCTATTTACCGCTTGTTGGAGTCTACCGTTCTTTGCTCTGGTGCTGGCCAGCCGCAATGTTTGTGAAGCAACGGGGCTGACGCGTCCGGTTCTCTTGGTTCAAGTGCTTGGACTTTGTGTCAACATTGTGGTCAATCTGGCACTTGGATTGGGCTGGTTTGGATTTCCGCGGCTAGGCATGGTTGGCATCGGCCTGTCGACGTCGTTTGTCATGCTGGCGATGGCCGTTGCCTTCTTGTGGATGTTGCGTGGTCAACGTTTTGCTCGTTATAACTTGTTTAGCGGAATTGACCGACCCGCATGGATTCATCTTGGACCCATGTTGGTTTTGTCAATTCCCATTTTTCTAGCACTGGTTTTTGAAGCTGGATTGTTCGTCGCAACTGGCATTCAAGCGGGCATCATCGGTACGCTGGAGTCAGGAGCTCATAATATTGCCATTAGCGCATCAGCATTCTGTTACATGTTGCCGCTCGGGCTCTCATTCGCGCTGACTGCGCGTATGGGGCGGGTATATGGCGCCCAACAATGGGAAGCGCTCAAATTGCGCATTGTTACTGGAATATTACTCACGGTGATTATGGCCATGTTCACCGCCAGCCTGTTGATTTTGTTTCGTCATTCGATCCCTGGCTTGTACACCAATGATGAAGAATTACGTCAGTTTGCGGCGGGTCTTCTATTACTCGGCGCGGTGTTTCAACTCTCAGATGGTGCTCAGGCAACTCTACTTGGAATGTTGCGAGGCATTGGTGATACTCGGGTACCGATGTTGATCAATGCTTTTTCATATTGGGCCATCGCCTTTGGCTTAGGCTTATTTGCCGCACATGTTCTCAATTGGGGTGCTTACGGCTTGTGGTTTGGTTTGATTGTTGGACTTACCGTTGCCAGTTTCCTTCTAGGTTGGCGTTTACGCGTTAGCTATGCTCAAGTTAGAGTAAATACGATAGAAACTCAGTCAAGATAAATTCCGACTGAATAAGCTTACGTCATCGTTATTACAATATTTCCTGCGTGGCGTTTGTCAATAAAAGCCTGCTGGGCGGCGTGAAAATCCTCAATCGGATAAGTGGCAGCCAGCACGGGTTTGATTTCCTTGTTTTCAATATACCTAACTAGGTCGCTGAAGGTCTCAGGTGGTAAAGCGGTTGAACCGGTGAATGTCAGATCGTTGAGGTAGAGTGTTCGTAAGTCAAGTTCGACAATCGGACCTGCAATGGCACCAGAACAAGTGTAACGACCGCCACGTTCCAGTGATTCGATCAAGTCAGGGTAAATTTTCCCACCGACGATATCTGCGACTACTGATACTTTGTCTGTCCCGGTTGATTGCCTTAATGCGTCGGAAAGGCTCTCTGGATTTCGCACTAACAAGATATCCGCTCCAAGAGTTGCCAATTCAGCATGTTTTTCGATTGACGCTAGTCCAATAACGTTAGCGCCACGGCGTTTTGCGAGTTGTATCAATGCAGAGCCTACGCCGCCCGAGGCACCAGTAATCAGCACGGTATCTTTGCCAGTAACATTTGCTCGCGACAGCATTCCTTCGGCGGTCGAATAGGAACAAGAAAATGTTGCTAGTTCAGCATCCGAGTAGTCGCTTTCGATAATACCGATGTTGCGAAAATCAATGGTTGTGAAGTCTGCATAGCCACCATCACACTCAGATCCAAAGTATCCCATCTTGTCTCTGTTCGTTGCATCATTCCAGTCACGTAACCAGTTGTCCGTGATAACGCGTTTTCCGATCAATGACTCGTCGACATCCTTGCCGGTTGCTAGAATCGTTCCTGCGACATCGGCGCCCTGGATTCGGGGAAAGGTTATAGCTGCACCGCCCCATGATGGGTCGCTGGTGCTGATCGAATCGTAGGCCTCTCCTGTGGTCGCTTCGCTGACCGCTTTCGAATACCAGCCGGAACGCGTATTGACGTCAGTATTGTTCATGCCGCAAGCAGCAACCTTTATCAATACTTCATTGTTGTCGGGCTTCGGGACTGGCCAGTCGTTATGAAACACGAGTTTATCCATGCCGCCATGAGCTGTCAGGACGACGGCACGCATTGTCTCAGGAATACGCATTGTCTGGTCTCCGGTGTTTATGCAATCGACGTCGATTGCAAGCAGGCCGGATCATTCTAGGGCATTGCTGGCGACACCAGTAATTTTGGATAGTCGGGCAGGGCGTTTTACTGAAGATTCAATTGGTAACCTGCAATAACCGGTGGATTGGTGTGTTCCCCCTGTTCATTGTCGGCCATCAGGACACTGAATAATAAGGTGCCAGTAGATTCGTCAAAGCTTGCGCCACCAATACGGTTGACGGTGCCATTGGTCTGATAGGGCACGGCGAACTTTCCATAAGCATATGGTTTTATTGAACTGGATATTTTTCGGCGTTGTTTGACCAACGCCAGATCCTTCACGTCCCATAGCCAATAGTAATTGCTTTGATCCGCTTTGAGGTTCGAGCAGTATCCTGGGCACAAACTACCATCATCCTGTGTAACCTTGTATCCAACCCCGGATGTCGTGCCGCTGGTGTAACCAAAAGTAGCGTAGGTGCGAGTGCCTGGAACGATAAAACCATATACAGCGTTTGAGGTATGAGTCCATAGATCGTTGTTGCGAGACTCGTTGAAGAGATCCTCATGGAGTGGACGTCTCAGCGAGAAGTCCATTAGCTTAGTTGTTTTTATATCTCGGTCGCCCGCATTTGCCTGCGAGAATTCAGAGCTTTTGACCACAAAGGCTGACGGTCCGACACTTAGGCGGCTGATGATCGGGTCGCCACTTGAGTGCCCGGTCATATAGTCGCCTCCAAGTATTGCCTGCCATTGTGTAGGAATTGGTGACAGCCAACCTCCTGCATGCGCAGCACCTCGGAGTTCGTAATAGCCACCAATTTCGGAGTTCGCAAGTTCGAAGGCATTATCTACAATCAAAGTCGTATGACTATTGTCTGCCGGGGCATCATAGTATTCCATTGCATTGATGATCAGTTTATTGTTTATCACTTCAAGCCCAGTGATGTCATCAATGCTTTGGCTGTTGCCTGAGCTGCTTGCACCCAATACGGAAACGGGGAGTTGAATTGGATCATCGGCCATGATCAGTTCGCTGATAACCTCGCTATTGACGAGTTCAGGAATGGCGAACTCGGCGATCATGTCGTGATGCTGGTGCCCGACGATAAACAGCGAATTGCCAGATTGTTCGATTACGCCTTTTGCGTAGTTAAAGCTGGTGTTAGCGTATTGCTTTGCAGGTAGTCTGAACCCGCCGATGAATTCGAAGTCATCTATGCTGGCAAGCGGAAGGCTAAAGGGGTCAAGCTGGGCTGCAGCCAACGCTGGGGATTGATCCGAATTCGCTGATTGGGTTTGAGTCGCGACTGTGGTCAGATCCGACAGCGGATCTTTAGCGCTACCGCAGGCTGATATCAACAAAGCGGTGATTAGTATGAACGAGCTTGTTGATTTGTCGATTTGATGCAGATTCATGACGATGTAAAATTCTGGACGAACGACGAACTATCTAGTCCATCGATATTTTCAGTCTTTAGCCGTTAGGTTCTAAATTAAAGCATGGAAAGGAGCAAGAGCTCTCAATCGTCTCCAGGAGCCTATTGTAATAAGCAAAGTGACCAAAGAGTGCCGATTGGATGTCAAATATTGACTCATATTGATGCCTGTATTGATCCGCGCGTGATACTTCTGTGATATTTGATCGCCCGAGTTCGGCTGAGCTGATGGCAAACAATCGACCGAATACCGATACCCGAATCCAGAAACTGGTGGATTCCGCTGTCATTTATGCGCCTGGAAACGTAATGATGGTTCAAAGCTCATCAATTTCGTCAAAATCATCGTTATCAATAAAATCCAAAGTCGGCGACACATCTGAAATGGTTCCCCTATTGCCGATATCGGAGGCTCGTTTGATAACGTCATCGCCGAAGCGCTTCACGAGCTGATCGATCGTACGTTCCAATGCCTGTGGTTTGCCTTTTTCCGAGAACAGATCCAATTGTGAAGTTTCATCTGCTCGTATGAGATCGTACACAGCAAGCCCGACCAGTCGATACTGGTTTTGACGTTCAAACTGCTCAAGCAGACTGCATCCGGTATCAAACAGTATTTGCGACGAGTCGGTTGGCTCGGTGAGCTGCGCTTGTTTGCTCAGGGATTTGAAGTCAGTTGTTTTCAGTTTCACCCGAACACCACGACAAAGATATTTTTTGTCTCGCAATCTGCGCCCGATGCGATCGGCCGAACGTCTCAGATAGTGTTCAATATCTTCACGCTTGCTGACGTCGTCCCTTAGCGTTCTATCCGACCCCATGCTACGGGCTACTCGTTTACGTGCAACACGACGTGGGTCCTGGGCGTTAGCCAGCGACTGGAAATGGCGACCTGCGCGTCCTAGATGACGCTGTATCCATGCTGGGTCGGCCCGACGAACATCGCCGATTGTATAAAGGCCTAAACTCTCGAGACGGGGAATAGTTTTTGGCCCGGCGCCCCATAATCGTTTGACGGGCATCGGATCGAGCCATTCGATGGCGTCATCGGGTTCGACAATAGTGAGGCCATTGGGTTTATTGAAATCGCTTGCGACTTTGGCAACGTATTTGGTGCTGGCGATACCGACAGACGCTGTCAGGCCATCGGTGGCATCTGTAACGGCATCCTGAATCTGTTTGGCCATTCTCAAAGGTGGGCCAAAAATTTTCTCCGCGCCACTCATATCCAGAAACGCTTCGTCGAGAGAAATCGCTTCGACTTGCGGTGAGAAATTCTCGAACACTGACATGATCGTTGATGACACTTCCTGATAACGATCAAAACGGGGTGGCACGATGGTCATATCTGGACAGCGCCGGCGTGCTTCAGCCATAGGCATCGCGCTCTTCACGCCATATTGTCGAGCTTCATAGCTCGCAGTCAGCACGACGCCGCGATAACTATTGGGACCGACAACTAATGCACGACCACACAGTGAGGGGTCGTCGAGTTGTTCCACAGAGGCATAAAACGCATCCATATCGGCATGTGCCAGGATGCGTGGCCATCTACACTCTTTTGAGTCGCTCGCCATGGTAAATAGGCAACTGTAAAACATATCAGTGATTTGGGCAAATAATAAAAGCAGTAGTCCTTGAAAAAGTTGCCACGGAGCGTCGCACAAGTTTAATTTTGTTGCTTTCCAGCGTTATCCGCTATCTGTATATACTTGTTCTATGTGTGTCATCGAATTCTATCCTGAGTGAATCCTGAACCTCGCATCACGGTATTGTCCTGTCAACTGGATGTGCCCCCGGACATGCGATCGCGCGAAGCGCGGGATGAGCATCTGGATCGTGTTGTACGGCTACTTGATGACGCATTGTCACGCCAATCTGCCGACGTTGTCCTACTGCCTGAGCTATCGAGCATTTCCTACACAAGACACTGCTTTAGCCATCTGGATTGTTTTGCGGAATCGGCAGCTGGCGCGTCCTTCCTGAAACTATCGGTTATTGCAAAGAAGCATGACACGTTTGTGCTTTACGGTGCCCCTCGAGTAAGTGAGAGTGGTTACGCTCATATCAGTCAATTCCTGATCGATTCCTCCGGGAAACCCGCAGGCGTTTTTGACAAACTGCATATGGCGCAGTTTGGCGCGTCTATGGAAAAAGATTACTTCACCCGCGGTGATAATTTGCTCGTGTTTGAAGTCAAAGGTGTACGGCTCGCGCCGCTCATTTGCTACGACATGCGATTTCCAGAATTAGCCTTGACTCTGGCGCAAACGCATAAGGTTCACGGGATTCTTCATTCGGTGGCGTTCTACCGGGATCCGAGCTTTTACAGCTGGCATGCTTTTGTTGTTGCGCGAGCACTTGAGAACCAGATTTACTGGTTGAGTATCAACCGGGCTGGTTCGAATTTCGGTGCTTCTATTATTTGTAAGCCATGGATTGACGAGACAGCAAAAGAGGTAACATTAGGACGAGGTGAGGAATTGCTCTGGACTGATATCGATACCGCGTTGATAAAAAAGACTCGCTCGCGATATAGCTTCCGTGTCGACAAATTGTCCAACTACAACGACCTGTAGATAATCCCATTAGAAAAGTTTTCAGTATGGTTTATTGGCTAACCGTAAGCTCGTCTTTGGGTGTACATGTTAGTCGGGTGTTACACGGCTGGATTGTTTGCATCAGTTCAGATTGCCATACCATTTTGAGGCAAGTTTATCGTTTTCAGGACGATATGAATTAACACAGACGTTTAGAAATCATGGGTTTGATAGTAGCTTGGAAAAGTGAAAAATTTAGAGGATATATGCCGTTTAAATCAGGTTGGGTGCGACAAGAGAAACTGGAGATTCGTGACTTCCAGCGCTCGCTTGCCTGGGCAGTTAATTTCTCGCCTAGCTGAATCACGACATTGGCGTTTGTTTGTGTTGGTTTTATTCGAATCTGGTTCCAGGACGCTAGTTGATTCTCAGGCAAAAGCAGTGTGATGGATTTAGACAAGCCAATTGATTCTCAAGAGACTGCCGTAGTCATGGTCGTTGATGACGACGCGTCAATAAGGATGATGGCAAAAAAATATTTGTCTCAGGCGGGCTTTGTCGTTGTCGAAGCGGTAGATGGTCTGGATGCGCTGAACCAGTTGCCTGAAGTAAAACCTGATTTGGTAATCCTGGATATTGAGATGCCAAAGCTTGATGGCTTTGACACGTGTGTCGAACTAAGGCAAATACCGGCTTTTGCGTCAACACCTGTATTGATGCTGACGGGGCTCAATTTGGCGGATACGATCGATCAGGCATATGAGGCTGGTGCTACCGATTTTGCCATCAAGCCAATCAACTGGCCGTTGCAATGTCATCGTATTCCATACCTGATTCGTGCTAATCAGGCGTCGGAAATGTTGAATGAAAATCAAAGAGCCCTTGCGGCTTCCCAGCGAATCGCGAAACTTGGTAACTGGGTATTTGATGTGTCGCAGGAACGATTGACCTGGTCAGATCAGTTGTTCGAAATTCTCGGATATCAGCCAGGCGAAATTGAGCCAACTCATCATGCGTTTTTATCGCGAGTGCATATCGATGATAGAAACCGAGTGGACAATTGGATACATCAAAATACTGAATTTCTGGAAAGTGCATCGATCGATCACAAAGTCGTATTGCCAAACAATGATGTATACAGTGTCAGACAACAAATGGAGTGCGTCCGCGATAAGGAGGGAACGCTGATTCAGCTACAGGCGGTTGTTCAGGACTTTACCGAGGTGCGCCGAGCTGAGCAGAAAATAAATCAACTTGCTTATTATGATAGCTTGACCTCTCTTCCAAATCGCGTTTTGTTCCGCGATCATCTGGATAATTGCCTGGCCATTGCAAAGAGAAGAAGTCTCACACTTGCGGTGCTTTTTCTGGATCTTGATGATTTCAAACGAATCAATGACACATTGGGTCATCAAGTCGGCGACTTGTTATTGCAATCAGTTGCACGACGCCTTCAAGAGAGTCTCAAAGGCAACCAGTTTGAATTCTCAGCTGGTGGTGATAAAAATGATTCGATGGTAGCGCGTATGGGGGGTGATGAATTTACCATCCTTCTTCCAGATGTGAATAGCGTTTGGGATGCGAAGCTCTTGGCAAAAAAGATCATCACTAATCTGTCACAGCCTTATGCGATAGCGGAAACTGAAATATTTACATCACCGAGTATCGGGATATCAATTTATCCGGATAATGGAGTATTGGCGGAAGACCTTCTACGTAACGCCGATATGGCTATGTACAGCGCTAAAAATGATGGCAAAAAAATGTACAAAGCCCATAGCAAAGCCATGGATGCGGCCGCTCAGAAAAATTACCGAATCGATGCCAGCCTGCGTTCAGCGCTGAATAATGATGAATTTACAGTTTTCTATCAACCTCAGCTGGATCTGGCGACAGGTCGAATATCAGCTGTGGAGGCATTGATTCGATGGACAAGCAACTATATTGGTTATGTATCACCTGGCGATTTTATCCCGATTGCTGAAGAGAATGGACTCATTGTGCCAATAGGAGAGTGGGTGCTTCGAACGTCTTGTGCTCAGGCTCAGGAGTGGAACAAGAAAGGTTTTCCCATTAACAAGGTTGCAGTCAATATCTCAGTGCTGCAATTTTCTCGCCCCGATTTTCCGTTGACGATTGAAAAAATACTTGATGAAACTGGATTGCCTGCAAATCTACTTGAGCTTGAAATTACCGAATCTCTTCTCGCTTGTGACACCTGTGGCACTGTTGATACATTAAACAAGTTGAAAGATATTGGTGTCGAGTTGAGCATTGATGATTTTGGTACGGGCTATTCAAGTCTTAGTCAATTGAAGAATTTCCCGATCGATCGAGTGAAGATCGACCAATCGTTTATTCAGGGTGTTTCTTATTGCAGAGATGATGCTGCCATCGCCAAAGCTATCGTCGCGATGTCTCACAGTATGAGGATCAAGGTGCTTGCGGAAGGTGTTGAAACTGTTGAGCAGCTGGATTTTTTAAGGGCGAATGGCTGTGATGAGGTGCAAGGTTACCTAATAAGCAGGCCGCAACCTGCAGAGGATCTTGAGCGAGATGTTGTAAATGTAAATTCCTTGTTGGAGGAGCTGTTTTCAGATAGCTCGCCTGAGTATTTGAAAACAGGCACTGGCTAAGCGTTGATTTGACTTATTGTTGGCGAGACGACTTCCTTGTCGTCAAAACCTGTTCGTCGATATTGTAGGGGTGAGCCTTTTTACGCTGACACTGCCGTTTTGTCATTGCTCAGGTAAGCGGTCTCTCCCATGATCTTTGCATAGAAGGTGACGACTCGTGTGCCCTGTGGAAGATAGCTGGTATTGGGTTGGGCATCGAGGTATTCAGCAGTCGATATGTTCAGGCTGTGCGTGTCCAGAATGTTCACCCAAAATACACGTTCTTGATCAGGCTGAAGCGATAGTGCTTGATCAGTACATATTTCATTGCAATCCAAAACGTCATCGTCAAACATAATATTACCTGCATGGAAGCTATCGATTTCTACAGGATATTTGCTGATATTTTTCACGATCAGTGAATTTTCAGCAACGTCGGGACTACTGACAAGCGTGATTTCCAGTTCTTGTGGCAATGTAAATGTAGGTGAAGGGTCGGTGTCAATTGCAAGAACGCTGGCGGCTGTCATCGAAGATACAGATGCGAATGTCGCAACTGCGCCTACACGGCCGAAAATAGTTAGCGTCTTGCGCTTTTGAGGATCGATGTCATGACGATTAATCATGGTTACTCCTTAGTGTTAAGTCAGCATCAAAATACCCCAAGATGTCGTCTTTGTTCAGAATGGTTCACATTCCTTAACACTCTGATTGTCTACACGTACCTGAAATACTGGGCTATTGCTTGGAAAAATCAAACGTAGTGTCCATGGCGTTGCAGCACTTCGATTTCATAACCATCTGGATCAGTACAAAAAAAGAATCTGGCGATACGTTCACCGTCAGGTGCGAAATCGACAATGTCGCGCGGTGATAGTTTTTTGTCGATAAAGTACTGGTGTGTTTTATCCAGATCATCAACCACGAAGGCGCAATGCCCGTAGGCAGAACCGTGTTCGTAGGGCTGCGTTTGACCCTTGTTCAAGGTAAGTTCGATTTCTACATCGTTTTCTTCATTTCGAAGATACACCAAAGTGAATTCGGAAAAGTCAAGTCGGTGTGATTCTTTAAAGGCAAATGCAGTTTGATAAAAGGCAATCGATTTCTCCAGATCGAGAACTCGAATCATCATGTGAATGAATTTGGCCACAGTACTCTCCTTTTTGATCAGTTAGTTATGGATAATTTATCACCGTATGTGCCAAAAGCGTAAAATTTGCTCCGGAGGGCTATCCAGTATAGAGTTGGCTACAGCTCTATCAGACGAGCGTTTATAAACTTCATACAGCTCAATAGTATCCAACTGGAGGATGATCAATGAAAAAGACCATCGTTGTACACCAGGAGAACGGGATTGAACCGTCACCAATCCTACCGGATATCCCACTGACACGACGAGAATTCCTCGCCGGCAGTGCAATTCTTACAGGGACGTTGGCGATAGGAACCACCTTGTCGACCCTCGCGCCATCGCGAGTGTGGGCTGCAGAAATGTCAGTATTGAATGAACGTGAAG
Source organism: uncultured Granulosicoccaceae bacterium (assembly GCA_964449565.1). GTDB lineage: Bacteria > Pseudomonadota > Gammaproteobacteria > Granulosicoccales > Granulosicoccaceae > Granulosicoccus. Next base: position 11,872 of record CAYUZB010000027.1, read on the forward strand.
CGCAGATGATTCTCAAGATGACGCAGATCATCTTTCCACATAAGAACATGCCTGAGGCGATCAACGCGCTGGCTGTTAAGGATCTCGATACCGCTGCAGAAGATGCGGCCGTCGCAGACTCATTCAGAAGTGGAATGGCAGCGTTGGATGAAGCCGCAGGTGGCGATTGGTTGTCAGCATCGTTGTCTGATCAGACTGCAGCCATAGAATCCATTAAAGAGGGTGACTTTTTCACCAAGGTGCGTGGTCAATGTATCACGTCACTCTACGACAATGAACTTGCCTATGAACATTTCGGATATGAAGGCGAAGCCTTTAGTAAAGGGGGTTATTTGAAACGCGGTTTCAATGACCTGAGTTGGTTACCTGAACCGCCTTACCACGTCAGCCCGACACCACGCTAATCCGGAGATTTTTCATGACTACATTTGACAAGACAGATGACAGTGTCGTCGTTGTGATCGGTACAGGTGCCGGCGGCGGAACGCTATGCAACGAACTAGCACAAAAAGGCATCAAGGTCATTGGGCTCGAAGCAGGCTCAAGACAAACCACAGCAACGTTTCTCAATGATGAATGGAAGTCTTTTGGTCAGTTGGCATGGCTGGATAAACGCACAACTTCTGGTTCATGGCGTGTTGCCAAGGACTTTCCCGGTTTGCCAGCCTGGATCTGCAAGACCGTCGGCGGATCAACAACACACTGGGCTGGAGCTTCACTCAGGCTCACCGAGCATGAGTTTCGGGCAAAGACGGTTTACGGTGAAATAGATGGTGCAAATCTACTTGACTGGCCATTAACGCTTGAGGAGCTTGAACCGTATTACTCTCGAGCAGAATACAAAATGGGTGTGACACGTACACACGGTATTCCGGGCTTGCCGGGTAACAATAACTTCAAGATCATGTACAACGGTGCGGAAAAGCTCGGTTACCGTAGTTGTCATACCGGGCGTATGGCGATAAACAGTCAGCCGCGTCATGGTCGATCTCAGTGCCTTCAGTTGGGATTCTGTTTTCAAGGCTGCAAATCAGGGGCGAAGTGGTCAACTTTGTACACAGAAATTCCGGCAGCTGAGGCAACTGGTAATTTTGAACTTCGCACCGAGGCTCATGTGTCGCGTATCGAGCATGATGACTCAGGCAAGGTCAATGCTGTCGT